>DHMB01000016.1:2767-2993 GCA_002405565.1 Clostridiales bacterium UBA4653 | reverse complement strand
GGAAGACGAGTTTGACGGCATTGTCAACTACAATATCGCCGCAAAGAAGAAGGGCGATGACATCGTTTTCCTGCGCAAGATAGTCCGCGGGGCGGCAGACGACAGCTACGGAATTGAGGTTGCAAAGCTCGCGGGAGTTCCGAAGGAAGTTACAAAGAGGGCAAAAGAAATCCTTGCGACCCTTGAATCCGGCGGAATTCAGATGAAAGAGCGGAGAGCCGAGCCC
>DHMB01000016.1:2308-2714 GCA_002405565.1 Clostridiales bacterium UBA4653 | reverse complement strand
AGAAGACGATTTTGCCCTGAGCTTTGACAATATAAGCGAAAGCGAGGTTGCGGAAAAGCTGCGTGCGGTCGATATAAACACGCTGACCCCGCTTGAAGCGATAAATCTTATATACGAGCTGAAAAAAATGCTTTCCTGAAAGGATGAAAAATGTCCGAAATAAATGTTCTTGATATAAGCGTTGCTAACCTTATAGCGGCGGGAGAGGTTGTCGATAAGCCTGCTTCCGCGCTGAAGGAGCTTTGCGAAAACTCAATAGACGCGGGCGCAAAAACAATCACAGCCGAGATTAAAAACGGCGGTATCGCCTTTATGCGCGTTACGGACGACGGCAAGGGAATGACGGGGGAGGACGCTGTCATCTGTGTGCGTCGCCACGCAACGAGCAAGATAAAAACGGCAAAAG
>DHMB01000016.1:0-2258 GCA_002405565.1 Clostridiales bacterium UBA4653 | reverse complement strand
AGCAAGATAAAAACGGCAAAAGATCTTGCTTCCGTTATGACGCTCGGCTTCCGCGGCGAGGCGCTTGCGGCGATAACGGCGGTCACACACACGAGAATAATGACAAAGCGCAGAGAGGATTCCTCCGGAACGGTCGTCACCGTTGACTACGGCAGGCTTGAAGGTGCGGAGGAGGGTGGCTTTCCGGACGGAACAACCGTCATCTGCGAGGGGCTTTTCCGAACTACCCCCGCAAGGTTGAAATTTCTCAAATCCGATTCCGCGGAGGGGGCGGCTTGCGCCTCCGTTATGGAAAAGCTCGCGCTCTCGCACCCGGAGATAGCGTTTCGCTTCATCGCGGACGGTCAGCAGAGATTTGCGACCTCCGGCGACGGAAAGCTGAAAAACGCTATATACTCCGTCTACGGAAGGGAATTTGCGTCAAAACTCTGCGAGATAGATTCAAAAAGCGGAGGAATATCCGTTTCGGGCTATGTCGGCACGCCGGATAACGTCCGCGGAAACCGCGCGCTTCAGATATTTTTCATAAACAACCGCTGTGTGCGCAACATAAGCCTGACGTCGGCTCTCGAAGCGGCGTTCCGCTCCTTTGCGCCGATAGGAAAATATCCCGTCTGCGTGCTGAACATCGGACTGCATGCGGCATATGTTGACGTAAACATTCATCCGGCAAAGCTGGAAGTCAAGTTTTCGGATGAGAAGAGCATTTTTGACGCCGTGTATTATTCTGTTCGCGGCGCGCTTGAAAGAAGTCTGCAAAATCCTTCTCTGACGCCGAAAAATCCGTCGCCGATGACGGAGGAAAAACTGAAAATTATATCGGCATTTGTCTCTCCCGACGCTCCGAAGCACGAGCAGACAAGGATGGATGTGCCGTTCGAGGCGAAGTACCGTCCCTATGTTCCGACGGAAAAGGCGGAAGAAAAAGCCGAAAGCGAGGAATTTGCGCCGGTTGTGTTGCCGAAGAAGGTAGCCTCACCCGATGTTTTTGACGCTCCGAAGGCGGAAGAGGAGCTTCCGAAAATAAACGCGAGCACCGACGCAAAGCTGGAAGGCTTTGAGCCGAAGCCCGTTCCCGAATACAGAATACTCGGCGAGGCGTTTGACTGTTACGTCATAATTGAGGAGGGCGAAAGACTGTTTCTTCTTGATAAACACGCGGCGCACGAGAGAATAAATTTTGAAAAAATGAAGGCGGCGATTGACGGAAAAAGACCGGAAACGCAGCTTCTGATGATTGAAGAAAAGATAACTCTTTCCCCGCAGGAGAGAGAACTCTGCGAAAAATACAAAAAGGAAATTTCGGATATAGGCTTTGACTTTTCCTTGGAGGATAGGGGCGCAATCCTGCGCGGGGTGCCCTGCGATTTTGACCTTTCGGAGGGAAGAGCGCTGTTCTTCTCGCTCATAACATCGCTTACGGAAAGCGACGGAAGCCTTTATGCAGACAGCAAAAACTATTTCGAGCGGGCACTTTATCAGAGCGCCTGCAAGGCGTCCGTCAAGGCGGGGAGAAAATATGACGAGGCGCATGTGCGCTGGATATGCGATAATTTCTTCCGCTACGACTGCATACGTCGTTGTCCGCACGGCAGACCCGTTGCATACGAGATGACAAAGCGCGAGCTTGATACGAGATTCGGCAGAATAAAATAAAAGAACGGAGAAAAGAAATGTTCAAGGTTATAAAAAAAGACGGAGCGGCAAGACGAGGCGTGTTTGAATCCGTGCACGGTACGGCGCAGACGCCTGTATTTATGAACGTCGGCACTGCGGCTGCCATAAAGGGCGGCGTCGCAACCGAGGATCTTTATGAGCTGGGCTGTCAGATAGAGCTTTCAAACACATATCATCTTCATCTGCGCCCGGGAGACGACGTCATATATAAAATGGGCGGTATACGCAAATTCTTCAATTGGGATCGCCCCGTGCTTACGGACAGCGGCGGCTTTCAGGTGTTCTCGCTTTCGCAGCTCCGCAAGATAACCGAAGAGGGCGTCAGCTTTGCTTCGCATATCGACGGCAGACGGATTTTTATGGGGCCGGAGGAATCAATGAGAATACAGTCGCACCTTGCGTCGACTGTCGCAATGGCTTTTGACGAGTGCATTGAAAATCCCTCTCCTTATGATTACGTCAAGAATTCCATAGAAAGAACGACGCGCTGGCTTTACCGTTGCAAGGCGGAAATGGACAGACTGAATTCGCTTGAGGAGACGATAAACCCTCATCAGATGCTTTTCGGAATAAATCAGGGC
>DHMB01000002.1:4003-4248 GCA_002405565.1 Clostridiales bacterium UBA4653 | reverse complement strand
GTATTTCGCTCTCCGTGCGCGAGGGGGAGTTTATCGTCATCTGCGGAAGGTCTGGTTGCGGGAAGACGACTCTCCTCCGCCTTCTGAAAAAGGAGCTTGCGCCCGTCGGCAAAAGAGAAGGGGAAATACTTTTCTGCGGCAAGGCTATGGATGATATTGACGCGGGGACGTCGGCAAAGAGTATAGGCTTTGTTGCGCAGAACCCCGAAACCCAGACGGTGACGGACAAGGTCTGGCATGAGCTT
>DHMB01000002.1:0-3946 GCA_002405565.1 Clostridiales bacterium UBA4653 | reverse complement strand
CGGACAAGGTCTGGCATGAGCTTGCCTTCGGTATGGAAAACCTCGGCTATGGCGCGGATGAAATGCGCCTGCGCGCGGGCGAGCTTGCAAATTATTTCGGCATAAACGGTTGGCTCCATTCGGACACGGCGACCCTCTCCGGCGGGCAGAAACAGCTTCTCGCCCTTGCCTCGGTCATGGCGCTTTCTCCGAAAATTCTTCTTCTTGACGAGCCGACCTCACAGCTCGACCCGATTGCGGCTTCGGGCTTTATAAGCACCCTGCAAAAGATAAACCGCGAGCTCGGGATGACGGTCATCCTCTCCGAGCACCGTCTTGAAGAGGTCTTTCCGATTGCGGACAGGGTCGTCGTTATGGACGAAGGGAAGATTGTCTGCTCGGACGAGCCGGAAAAGGTCTGCGGGGCGCTTGCAAAAAGCCCCATATCTGCGGGATTTCCGTCCGCGGCAAGGATTTTTTCGGGATTGGAAGGCCGCGGAAAGTGCCCGCTGACCGTGCGCGAGGGGCGGGAATTTCTCTCGTCATTTGAAAAAAAGAGCCTGCCGGTTGAAGAAAAAAAGCCTTCGGACGAGGTTGCTTTTTCGATGAAAAACGTATGGCAGAGATATGAAAGAAACTCGCCCGACATTCTCAAAGGGGCGGATATTGAAGTCCGTCGCGGGGAGATATTCTCCCTTCTCGGCGGCAACGGCAGCGGAAAAACCACGCTGCTTTCCGTCATCGCCGGCATTGAAAAGGCGTACAGAGGAAAAATCACCGTCCTCGGAAAGAACATAAAGAAATACGGAGCCGAGCTTCACCGCGGCACTGTCGCAATGCTGCCGCAGGACGTATCGACCGTTTTCATAAAAAATACCGTGCGCGACGACCTTTTTGATATCTGCCGCGCCGTCGGTTGCGGAAAAAATGACGCGGAAAAGAAAATAGCCGACATCTGCGCCGAGCTTTCGATAACGGAGGTGCTCTCCCGTCATCCTTATGACCTTTCGGGCGGCGAGGGACAGAGAGCGGCGCTTGCGAAAATACTTCTCACAGAACCGAAAATTCTGCTTCTGGACGAGCCGACGAAGGGTATCGACGCTTTCGCAAAGCAGACTCTTATGGCAATTCTCCGCCGCCTTTCGGAAGGCGGGGTGACGGTGCTCATCGTCACGCACGACACGGAATTTGCGGCTGAAATTTCGGACAGGTGCGCTATGCTCTTTGACGGAACGGTGATTTCTCCGTCATGCCCGCAGGTGTTCTTCGGAAAGAATGACTTCTATACGACGTCGGCAAGCCGTATTTCAAGGGGAATATTTGAAAATACCGTAACGGCGGAGCAGGTTATCGCTCTCGGAAAAGAGGAAATCGGATGAGCGGAAAAAAGAAAATTCTGCGCTTTGCAATCCTGCTTTTTGCCGTGCCGGCTGTGATAATAATCGGAACGCTTGCGGCGGGGAGCAGGACATATGTCTGGCTTTCCATCTGCGTTGCAATCCTCTCCTGCGTGCCGTTCTTTATCGCGTTTGAGAAAAAAAGCGGCACGGGAAGAATGCTTATACTTGCTGTTATGGTCGCGCTTTCGGTACTCGGAAGATTTGCTTTTTCCGCCCTGCCGCATTTCAAGCCCGTGACGGCGATAGTTGTCATAGCGGGGATATATCTCGGAGCGGAATCGGGCTTTCTCTGCGGTGCGCTTTCAGCCGTGCTTTCAAATATCATCTTCGGACAGGGCCCATGGACTCCTTTTCAGATGTTTTCCTGGGGACTGATCGGCTTTTTGGCGGCAATAACGTCGCCGCTACTGAAAAAAAGCAAGCTCGCGCTTGCAATCTACGGAGTGTTCTCCGGAATATTGTTCTCTTTGCTCATGGACGGCTTCTCGGCTCTGTGGGCGGAAGGGACGTTTTCACTTTCAAGATACGGAGCGTTTATAGTTGCGGCTTTGCCCGTGACGGCGGTATATGCGGTTTCAAACGTCATATTTTTGCTTGCGCTGTCCGCATTGATGGGCGAAAAGCTGGAGAGGATAACAAAAAAGTACGGGATATGATGTTGACACGGCGCGCACAATAATATATAATCGGTAAAAAATCATAAAATCAAGGGAGAAAAGAAAATGAGCGAACGCGAAAAAATGCTTGCGGGGAAAATATATGACCCGTTTACGGAAGGTCTTCCCGAGGAAAGAACAAGAGCGCACGTCCTTTGCAAAATGTATAACGAGACGACCGAGGTCGATACGGAAAAAAGAGAAGAGATTCTTGCGGAGCTTATGCCCGACCGTGCTGACGGCGTCTATCTTCAGGGACCGATATATTTTGATTTCGGCAAGAATATAAAAATGGGCAAAAACAGCTTTGCAAACTTCAATTTTACAGCTCTTGACATATGCGAAATAACAATCGGCGATAACGTTTTCATCGGGCCGAACGTTTCGCTCCTGACGCCCAAGCACCCGCTTTGCTGGCAGGACAGAAACCCTTATTTCAATGAAAAAACGGGCAGAAGCACTGATAAAGAATACGGCGCGCCGATAACCATAGGCGATAACTGCTGGATAGCAGGCGACGTTACCGTCTGCGCGGGAGTTACAATCGGCGAAGGGTGCGTCATCGGCGCAGGGTCTGTCGTCACGCGTGACATTCCGGCAAACAGCCTTGCGTTCGGCAATCCTTGCAGAGTATCGCGTAAAATAACGGAAGCGGACAGGCTTGAAAATCATCCGGAGCTGTTCTGAAAGGGAAAAACGGGCGAAAGCGCGCAAATGTTAATATCCGTTGCTTGCGCTTGCGGGCAGTTTCCTGTATAATGACGGTGCAACCGAAAGGAGAGTGCCCGGAATGCTGAGCGAAAATATAAAAATAATCAGAAAATCAAAAGGACTTTCACAGGAGGAGCTTGCCGAAAGACTGAACGTCGTCCGGCAGACGGTTTCAAAATGGGAGCAGGGGCTTTCGGTTCCCGATGCCGACCTGCTTGTTTCAATCTCGGAGGTGCTCGGGGTGCCCGTCAGCACGCTGCTCGGAGAGACCGCAGCGCCTGCGGCTGAGGACGACCTGAAAATAATTTCCGAAAAGCTCGAAAACATAAATCTGCAGCTTGCGCAGAGAAAGACGGCGAGAAGAAAAACGTTTCATTGGCTCTTTTTTGCGACGGGCGTGCTTGTCGCGGTTGTCTTCATCGCGCTTGCCGTAATGCAGAGTCCGTATCTCGGCTGGGATTACAGCGACCCCGAAACGGCTGTCTTCGGCGCGGGGTTTCACGTCTTTGAATATCTTTTTGTAAGGCTTGCGCCGATTGTGTTTATCGGAGCCGCCGTCGGATTTTTTCTCACGAGAAAAAAGAGATGACCTCATTTACCGAAGCGGAACCATTGTAAATGACAAAACAAAAGCACCCGTTTCGGGTGCTTTTTTGGTGGCTTTTTGCTCAATGATGACGAATTACGGAGCCGCTTTCCGCTTCAAGCGTTATCTTGCCGTCGCTTACGGTATATTTCATTTTGTATTGATATCCCACCGAGGGGTTTTCGTATGAAACGTCGTCTTTATCAAACAGACACAGGCATATAGAGAATTCACCCTCCGGTTGACTGAAAAAGCTGCTTTCCGGATGAAGAACGGTTTCCTTTTTGTATATGTAATTGCCGTCTGACACCGTAAACGAATAATCGTCGTTTTCAAGATTTTCTACAATTTGTAAAACCGCTCTGCTTCCATCATTCTTTGATATTATAAAACCCGCTTTATAATCTTCAAGACTTACAGTGACAGAGTTTATTCCGTAAGGAACGGTAATAGAAACGGCGTCTATTGGAAATTCCGAATCAAGATTTGAAATCGAAAAAGAACAAATTCTTTTTTCTTCGGACGGCGTTGGTTGCGGTTTTTCTTCCGGTTTTTTACCACAACCGACAAAAAGTAACGACGTGAGTATCAATATAAACAATAAAGCAAGCGAA
>DHMB01000143.1 GCA_002405565.1 Clostridiales bacterium UBA4653 | reverse complement strand
AGTACGGTCAAAGAAAAGTAGGGGAAATTTCAAATAAACGCTTGATTTATGGTGTTTTTGTGGTATACTTATAGAGTAAAATACCGAAAGGCTGTGAAAAAGCGGCTTTTTGCGCACAAAACGGTTGACAGAGAGCGTCCGACGAGGCTGAAAGCGGCGCACCGCGGCGCAGATTGCCTTTCGCTTCGGAGCTTTTTCCGTGAAAACAAAAGTAGCGGAAGACGGGTTGCCGCCGTTATACGGCATAAAGTGTCCGTCATATGACGGAAATGCGGGTGGTACCGCGGAGCTTTTGTGCTTCGTCCCTTTTTTGTGGACGGGGCTTATTTTTTTGTAAAACGTAAACATAAATACTTTGAAAGGACTTTTTGTATGAAAGAACTACTTGAAAAAATCAGGCAGGACGCGCTTTCCGCTCTTCATGGAGATGAAAGCTCGGAATCTGTCAGAATTCGTTTTCTCGGCAAAAAGGGCGAGCTGACCTCCGTTCTTCGCGGAATGGGCGCAGTCGCTCCCGAGGACAGACCGAAAATGGGTCAGCTTGTAAACGAGGTCAGAGAGAAAATCGAAACGGCAATCGCAGAGAAAGCCGAAAGAGAAAAGAGAGAAGCGCTCGAGGCAAAGCTCAAAGCCGAGAAGATTGACGTAACCATCCCCGGAGACGACCTTTCCATCGGCAAGCGTCATCCTCTTGCGCAGACGGAAGCGCTTATCCGTGAAATTTTCGTCGGAATGGGCTTTTCCGTTGTTGAAGGGCCCGAGGTTGAATATGACTATTACAACTTCGAGGCGCTCAATCTTCCGAAAAACCACCCCGCGCGCGATACGCAGGACACATTCTATATAACGGACAACATTCTCCTCCGCTCGCAGACGTCGCCTGTTCAGGTTCGCACGATGGAAAACACAAAGCCGCCGATAAGAGTCATTTCTCCCGGCAGAGTTTACCGTGCCGACCCCGCAGACGCAACCCATTCGCCGATATTCCATCAGTGCGAGGGACTTGTTGTCGACAAGGGAATAACAATGGGCGACCTCAAGGGCGTGCTTGAGCTTTTCGCAAAGAAAATGTTCGGTGAGGACACAAAAATCCGTTTCCGTCCGCACCATTTCCCGTTCACGGAGCCCTCTGCCGAGGTTGACGTTTCCTGCTGGGAATGCGGAGGCAAGGGTTGCCGACTCTGCAAGGGCGAGGGTTGGATTGAAATCCTCGGCGCCGGAATGGTTCATCCGTTCGTACTTTCAAACTGCGGCATAGACCCCAATGTTTATTCCGGATTTGCCTTCGGAATGGGCATTGAAAGAGTTGCGCTCTGCCGTCTCGGAATCGACGATATGCGTATGCTTTACGAAAATGACGTCAGATTCCTTTCACAATTCTGATTGGGAGGTGCAGATATGATACTTTCACTTAAATGGCTTCACGATTTCATCGACGTAAGCGATATAGATATAAAAACCTTCTGCGAGGATATGACGGTTTCCGGCTCAAAGGTTGAGACCTATGAGGAACTCGGAAAAGAGATTGAAAATGTCCGCGTCGGACTTATTACAAAAATCGAACAGCACCCGGACGCCGAAAGACTTGTCGTCTGTCAGGTCAACTTCGGGGACAGAAACCTTCAGATTGTTACAGCCGCAAAGAACGTTTTTGAAGGCGCGCTTGTTCCCGTTGCGGTTTCTCCCGAAGGAGAAAAGGTTGTTGCAAAGCTGGCGCACGGCGTTGAAATAAAGACGGGCAAGCTCCGCGGCGTTACGAGCGAAGGAATGTTCTGCTCAATTGAAGAGCTGGGACTTGACACGCACGATATGCCCGGCGCAGCCACGGACGGAATTCTTATCCTCAACGATTATCCCTGCAAGGCAGGCGACGACATTCACGACGTTCTCGCTCTGAATGACACGGCTGTTGAATTTGAAATTACGCCGAACCGCCCGGATTGCCTTTCCGTTATAGGTCTGGCAAGGGAAGCGTCCGCAACGTTTGGGCGCCCGCTGAACATCCCGACGCCCGCCGTCAAAGGAAGCGACGGCAACGTCAGAGATTATGTAAACGTTTCTGTCGACAGCAAGAAATGCTCCAGATACTGCGCAAGAGTCGTTAAAAACGTTAAAATTGCGCCCTCGCCGCTCTGGCTCCGTATGCGTCTCCGCGCTGCCGGCGTCAGACCGATAAACAACATCGTCGATATTACAAACTATGTAATGATCGAATACGGTCAGCCGATGCACGCTTTCGACTATGCCTGCCTTGACGGGCACGAAATAGTCGTCAGAGAAGCGGGAGACGGCGAAATCTTCCGCACGCTTGACAGCCAGGAAAGAGCTCTCACGCCCGATATGCTTGTCATTGCGGACAAGGATCGCCCCGTCGGCATTGCCGGCGTTATGGGCGGCGAAAACAGCGAAATTACAGACGCAACAAAGACGGTCGTCTTTGAATCCGCCTGCTTTGACGGCGCTTCCGTCCGTATCACGGCGAAAAAGCTCGGTATGAGAACGGAAAGCTCCGCGCGCTTTGAAAAAGGCCTCGACTGCGAAAACTGTATGCCCGCGCTCCAGAGAGCCTGCGAGCTTGTTGAGCTTCTCGGCGCAGGAGAAGTCGTCGACGGAATGATCGATGTTTATCCGGAGAAAAAGCCGGTTTATACAGTACCCTTCGAGCCGGAGAGAATGAACCGTTTTCTCGGTATCTTCCTCCCGCCGGACAGCATGAAAGACATTCTCCGTTCCCTCTGCTTTGAAGTTGAGGACGGAAAGGTTATCGTTCCTTCTTATCGTGACGACGTCCGTTGCATGAACGACGTTGCGGAGGAAATCGTCCGTATTTACGGTTATAACAAAATCGAATCCAGCTCAATCATCGCTCAGATGACGCAGGGCGGACTTCCCGCAGACGTCAAGTTCCGCGAGGAGCTTTCGGATCATCTCTGCGCTCTCGGTCTTGACGAAATATGCACATTCACCTTCATCCCCGCCAGAATTTATACAAAATCCGGTATGGCAGAGGACGACCCGAGAAGAAAGTCGCTCGAGATTGCAAATCCGTTCGGCGAGGACACAAAGACCCTCCGCACAACGTCCGTCCCCTCAATGCTTGAAATTCTTGAGCTTAACTACAACAGATCAAACCCGACCGCGTCTCTCTTTGAGATGGCAAAGGTATTCATTCCGAGAGAGGGCGTCGTCACAAATATTCACGGGCTCGAAGGCACTCTGCCGGACGAGAGAATAAAGGTTACCGTCGGTTTCTACGGCGCGGGCGGTTTCTCAAGAATAAAGGGCATTTGCGAGGAAATCCTCCGCTTTGCGGGAATAGACAACGCAAAATACGTTGCGGTTTCCGATAACCCGACTTTCCACCCCGGTCGCACGGCAAAAATCGTTCTTCCGGACGGTACAAACCTCGGTATTTTCGGCGAGCTTCATCCCATCGCACGCGAAAATTACACATTCTCCTGCCCCGTTTATATCGCAGAGCTTGACCTCGGTCTCATCCGCGATCATTCCGGCGCAGAAAAGAAATATAAGCCCCTGCCCAAATTCCCCGCCGTCAGCCGCGACTTCTCGCTCGTATGCGATGAGGAGGTCGAAGTCGGCACGCTGGAAGAGGCAATGTCCTCCTGCGGCGTAAAGATTCTTGAAAGCATTACGCTTTTCGACGTTTACAGAGGCAGTCAGCTTCCCGAAGGCAAAAAGAGCGTCAGCTTCTCAGTAATGCTCCGCGCAGCGGATCATACGCTTACAGTTGACGAGGCAGACAAGGCGACAAAGAAAATTCTCGGCGCGCTTGAGCACAAGCTCGGCGTAACGATACGCTCATAATGGAGGAAAATCATGTATTATGAAATTGAAATTGCGGGACTGAAACGCAAGCTCCCGCTTTGCCCCGTAAATGAGTCGCTTTATATCGGCGCTTTCATCATGTTCGGCGACGTTGAAATAACAAAAGCCGCCGCTGCGGAGCTGCTCAAAATCGCTCCCGAGCACGACATAATGATAACTGCCGAAAGCAAGGGTATCCCGCTTGTTTACGAGATGGCTCGTCAGTCAAATGCCGACAACTACCTTCTCGCAAGAAAAACGCCCAAGCTCTATATGCGCAACATTTTCTCAACGGAGGTCAAGTCCATAACGCATGCAACCCTCCAGACGCTTTATCTCGACGGCGATGACGCCAAGGCAATGAAAGGGAAGAGAGTCCTCATAGTTGACGACGTTGTCAGCACCGGCGAATCCCTCCGTGCGCTTGAAGAGCTTGTCACAAAGGCGGGCGGCATAATCGCGGGCAAGATGTGCGTTCTTGCTGAGGGCGACGCCGCAAAGCGCGACGACATCAAATATCTCCAGGTTCTCCCCGTATTCAATGCGGACGGGACAATAAAGGAATAAAGCAAAAAGAGGCGGTCATCCGCCTCTTTTTTGATGAGAAATTCGGGAGATACGTTTGCGGGTATCGCTGAAAGGTTTTTTTGAAGACGCCGCTGCTTTATCTTTATGAACTTTCTTTTTTGAAAAGAAAGCAGTTCAGACCCCCCTTCCGCCCCGCCGGTTTTTGCGATTTACCAAACGAGCAGGTATCATCAAAACAGAAATTTTCCGCAAACGCCATTTCCTTATCTTTATGTACTTTCTTTTTTGAAAAGAAAGTACGAAAGAAAGCAATTCGGACTTTCCCCTCTCGGCGAGGCCTGCTTGGCTTGCTCACGCAAACCAGCAAATCCCTCCGAAACCTCCCTTAAAAGTTCAAGGCGAATCTTCTCTGCCGCGTCAGCTTTACCCAAGCAAAGGCGGAAGTGAAGTTCGAATCTTAAAACGCTTTTAATAGTGCGGAGCTTTTGTGCCTGCGTGGACGGAAGAAAGTGTGTGACTTTTTTCTTGCAGAGCAGGAAGTTAAGGCTCTCCCATTGGGCGATTTGCAAGCGTGCGAAGCACACCCTTACAGGCGTCGCCGAGACGGGAGTGGGCGGAAACACAGAAAAGGAGCGGAAAGCCGTCCCTTTGATGATAATATAAAGCCCGCTCAAACCAATAACTAAAGCTTCTTTTGCCTTCTTTTCTTCTCGAAGAAAAGAACGGTGCTTACCTTTTCTTCTCGAAGAAAAGTAAGTTATTTCTGCTCGGGCTTTTTGCCGAGGTATTTATTGACTCTTTCGACCATATTGTCCGGGATCTTCTTTGTGATGGGGAAGACTTCGGCGCCGATGAATCTGTCCGACATGGCTTCAAGGAATTCGGCTGTTTTTGCCATTGACTTTGCGTTCACCTGAGAGATGACGTCTGTGCGGCAATGGATACAGGTCAGACCGCCGGCTGCCTGACGGAGAACGTTGATTGCGGGGATACCTTTGTCTGCAAAGGGGATACCGTCGGAGGAATAGATGTCCTGCCATACAGCGACAGAGAAGCCCTTTTCCTTTGCCATATAGTCAACGGCGTGAATGAGCGCTTCCTCGCCTGTGATTCGGAGACAGTCCTTGCCGAAGACGGGGCCCGTCATATCTACGTTTATGCAGAGACGGATTTTTTCGAGAAGATCGTCGTGCGCGGCAATATATGCCTTGCTTCCGAGAAGTCCGCGCTCTTCCGAACCGCACCAGATGAATCTGACTGTGCGGCGGGGGGGATTTTTCATAAAGTGGCGATACATTTCAAGTATCGTGACGGTGCCTGTGCCGTTATCGAACATACCGCGGCTGAAGGGGACGGAATCGTAATGAGCTGTGTAAACGATGACCTCATCCGGGAATTCCGTGCCTTTGATTTCCGCGATAACGTTGCGGGAATCGGCTTCGCCTTCCTCCTGCTCAAGCGTTACACGGACAGTTTTTGCGCCGCCCTCGATCATAGCCTTTGCGTCGTTTATATGAATGCAGACTGCGGGGAGAACGCCTTTTTCCGTCATCGACGGACGGAGCATACGCTCGTCAAGATCGTAATTGCCTTTTTTATCGCGGAAGTCGCCTGCCATACCGATGAGCGCAAGCGCACCTGCTTTTATGAGCTTGTCGAAGCCGTCTGCATTGATGCCGCCGGAGAAGAGAACAATCTTGCCCTTTACCTTGCGAAGATTGATTTCGTCGAAAGCGTCAACATAAACGAGCTCTGCTTCGATGCCGTCCTTTGCAGCGTTGCCGGAGAAGCCGTAGCCTGTGACCTCGTATTCCTTTTTGAAGGGAGAGAGCACTTCGAGCTTTGCAGTCTTGACCTCATAATGAGGAGCCTTGAACGTTTCGATGACGGGCTCGCCGCCGATTGCGCGGATCTCATCCGCTATCATACCTGCCGCCTTTGTTTCGCCTTCTGTTGTCGAAAGGCGGACAAAATTCATCTTTTTAAGAAAATCATACATTCTTTTTGCCGATATATCCATTAGAAATATCTCCTTATATTTTATTTCGCAACTATTTTACTACCGCGCGCGGCGGTTGTCAACCTTGAAAATGTAAACAAACGGATTACTGAACGTTTTCGCCCGCATTGTTTGCGCCGTACGACATCTGCGGGTAATATCTTATGACGGCTCCCGGTTTTTCATCGAATTCCATTTTGAAAACGGTCACGCCGAGATGCTTGTCAACAGGGTCTTTTGGAAGACCTGTGAGAATAATTCTTCCGCCGTCGACCGTGAAGCCGACCTCCTCTCCCGTTGCAAGAAGGGTGATACGCTTCGGCGACGCATTTACGTAATTCCAGAGAATGAGTCTGTCGCTGTGCCAGATACGGTTCATAAGATAAAGTGTTTTTCCGTCTTCGGATACCGTTGCGGGATTGAGAGTGCCGGAATATCCGGAGGCTTTTTTGCCGTATACGGCTTCTCCGTTTTCGGCGAGCCATTCACCTATTTTTTCAAGAGGGAAGATAACCTCCTTCGGAACGCTGCCGTCGGGAGTCGGGCCGATATTGAGAAGAAGATTCCCGCCGCCTATCGTGCATGTTGTGAGCATTGAAAGTATCTTCTGGGGCGTATATGAATAGGGAAGCGCCTGTTCTGAATCGATATAGCCCCACGAAAGACCGTTGAAGGTCATACAGGCTTCCCAATATGCGCCGTCGGCAGGGGAGATTCTTTCTTCGGGAGTCAGGAAGTCCTCCTGTATTCTGCGTCGGTTGTTTATAAGAATGTCTGGTTGGAGCAGACGCAGGCGGTAATTGCTGTTGACAGAGTCCCAGCCCTCGCTGCTGTCCATCGGAAACGGCATATCATACCAGAGTATATCTATCTTGCCGTACCTCGTGAGTAACTCGGTGTTCAGTTCTTCTATGTAATCAAGAAATCTGCGACGCGCTTCGGGGTCAAATGCGCAACGCCAGCCGTCCGGATGGTGCCAGTCCATAAGAGAAGAATAAAAGCCTATTTTTAATCCGTACTTACGGCACGACGCAACAAATTCCGCGACAAGATCTCTGCCACAGACATTATATGAATTGTATGGGTTTGCGTCCGATTTCCAAAGTGAGAAGCCTTCGTGGTGACGAGTTGTCATCACGCAGTATTTCGCACCTGCGCGTTTCGCCAGAGCGCACCATTCGTCTGTGCACCCCTCCTTCGGAGCAAAGGTATTTGCAATCTCCTCGTATTCGGATTTCTTATAGTTATCAAAGTACATACACCATTCGCCTGCACCGATAGACGAAAACGCTCCGTAATGAACAAACATTCCGAAACGTGCCTCGCGAAACCATTCAAGACGACGCTTGCGGGTGCCTGCTGCAAACGCTTCGTATTCTTCTCTTTGAATAAGCACTCTGTTCATAATAATTTTCCTTTTATTATTTTATATTGTTTTCAAGACCGAATTCGGAAAAGTACTTATCAACATCGACGACGGTGTCCGTGTGCCTTGCTTTTTCTGCGGCAAAGCCGATGAGATGATTTGCGGCGGAAACGGAAATATCCGCAACGGAGCAACCGTTGTATGTTCCGCAGAGGTAGTCATAAAGGTCGGCAATGATGCCCTGATCGCCGCCGCCGTGACCGCCGATGATGCTTTCCTCCGTTTCCTTTACGGATACTGTCGACCATTTTCTTATATCCGAATTATAAACTTTTATCTCCGTATCGTTTGCCTCGGCAACAAGCTCTCCCTTCGTTCCGAAGAGATGTATCGCTCTGCCGCCGCCGTTGAAGGCGTTTACAGTAAAGCTTGCGGTGACGTTTCCGTCAAAGAGCATATTGACGGTCTGATGGTCGAGAACGTCGTTGTTTGCGTGGAAAACGCAGAGACCGTAATCCGTTGTCATAAGCGCTTTCATAACCTCGTCGTCTGTCGGATAGGTTGTCTGCGAAATGCCCTTTGCCGCCGCGCGACGGAACCAGAGGTTGTTTTTATCGTCATAATAGAGCTTTATGCAGTTATAAGGGCAGGTTTCCGCTATCGGGCAGCCCCCGTCCGCACATCTTCTCGGCGAGCCTTTGGGCGCATTTTCTTCTCTGAAATACGTCAGATCTCCGAAGGAGGAGACCTTCTTGCAGGTCTTGCCGATAATCCACTGGATTATGTCGATGTCGTGACAGCTTTTCGCAAGAAGCATAGGAGTTGTTTCCTCCTCGCTGTGCCAGTTGCCGCGGACATAGCTGTGACTGAAATGAATATTGCCGATTCTTTCGAGCGCGATGACGGACATTATGTCGCCTATATCGCCTCTGTCAACGATTTCTTTTACTTTTTTATAGAAAGGGGTGTAACGCAGAACGTGGCAAACGATGACCTTGACGCCCTTTTCGTGCGCCGCTTTTGCAATGTCCGCACATTCCCCGACGGTCTGCGCGATGGGCTTTTCGAGGAGGATATCATAGCCGAGGGCGATTGCCTTCATTGCGGGGCCGTAATGCATATCGTCCATAGTTGAGATTATTGCGACATCCGCAAATTTCGGGCGGGAAAGAATTTCTTCCCAGCTCTTACAGCAGTTTTCAGCGGGAAGATTGAAACTCTCGCGCATAACCTCTCTCGCCGCGTCGACAGGATCCGCCACGCCGATGAGCCTGAATTTTTCGGGCATTCCGGACATTATGTTGGAATAGCCTCTGCCTCTGCTGCCCGCGCCGATACATATTGCCGTAAGCTGTTTCATAATATTTTACCTCGCTTAAATAAATATCAATCATAGAACGGATACTTCATTTTCTCCGTTTTGACCTTTTTCCAGTTTGAAAAGTCGTTCGCGTCGCCTTTTATTTCATAGGTGACGAGATTTGTATCTCTGTTTGTGCCGGATTTGTTTGAGCCGCTCATATAGAAATATCTTGTCATTTCTTCATCCTCGCCGATGTCCTCGATTGCGCGGACGCCGTCATCCTCATAGCTTACGCCCATGGAACGAAGGAAGGTTTTATGCAGGTTTGCTTGACAGATCTGCTTCATTGAAGTTTTCATCGGCTTTGACGTGTCTGCTCCCGCTTCCTTTATCAGCAGGGTCAGGACGCGCTCTCCGTAGTTTTCGCCCGTCGCTTCTTCGAGAGAAGGGGCGGTACCGGTTCTGCCGTGGTCTGCGGTGATGATTATTGTCGTATTGTCATATACGCCTGCGGCTTTGAGCTGCTTTATGTAACTTAAAATCATTTTGAAATCGCCGCGGATCTGCTTATACATTGCCTCTTCATAATTTATGTAGTCAAACATGACCTCCTCGCCCTTTTCGTTCATTGTGAACGGGTCGTGCGCGCCCTGGAGGTGATAGAAAATGAAGTCGCCGGCGTTATCGTCAAGCGTCACGCCCTTTTCGCGGAACGCTTCATAGAATATTGCGTCATCCATTGTGTAAACGCTGCCGTCTTTGTCGCCGAAGATGTATTTCTGAGTTATGTTGTCCGTATAGATATGGAAATACGGCTTCATCGCCTCCGGAGAATATCTGTATGCGGAGAGGTCAAGCATGGCGGAGAGGATTTTCGTCGGCTTTGCCTTTCCCTTCGACGTTGCGGCGTTTTTGACAGTCCCTTCGAAGTTTTCAACATTCCCCGCTACGTACTGGGTGTCTGTATAAAGTCTTGTTTCGTAGCCCGCCGAGGCAAGGGAGGAAAAGAAGGTCGACTCGCGCATAGCCTTCTCCATATACTCTCCGGAGGGCATATCATAATTATATTCTCTTCCGGAAAGCAGGTATGTGACGGAGGGGAAGGTTCTCGAATAACTGCCTGTGAAGTTTTTGTAATATGTAAAGCCGGAGAGCTTCTCGCAGAGCTCGGGATCCTTTGCAAGGAGCTTATCCATATATTTTTTGTCCATCCTGTCCAGGAGGAAAACGATAGTATTTTTGTTTTTTGAAACCTTGAACTGCTCGCTGCATTCAAAATATCCGTCGCCGGAGACGTCGTTTTTTATCTGATATGCGGATTTGACGACGAGATATACCGCGCCGAACACCTGCATAACGACAAGCGCAAGGGAGACAATCCGCACAAGGCTCTTCCAGACATCACGGCTGAAATAACAGAAAATTATCGGTATAAGAATGATAACTGCCCAGATAAGGAGGTTTCCGAGCATCTGCCATTTGAAATCGTGCCAGGCGACGGCTGTTCCGTCGAGGGCGCCGTGATCGATGTTTATATAGTTTCCCTGGATATATCCGGCAACGGTTATTCCGAGGACGAGCGAGATTACGGCATTGAAAATCTTGCCGCGGAGCAGGGCAAAGAGCACCGTCGCCACAGCAAGGACTGCTATCCCGAAGATGATTATCGGCGGGAGAAGCTGTTTTGCGCCGAATACGAAATATGACATGTTTGAGATGAAAAGCTCAAACGGGCCGAACATAAGAAATGTGAAAACGAACGCGAGCACGGCTGCTCCGGATGTTATGAGCCTTTCGGAAAAACGACGGTCGTCTTTCCAGAGGGCTGACAGCTTTTCTTTGAATTTATCTGAAAATAAGGGCTTTTTGGGCCGGGGAGCCTCATTGCCCGACGATTTCTTTTCGGTTTTTAATATATTTTCCATTTGAAATTCCTTTTGATATGCGAAGATGGAGATTATAAACGGTAGAGATTATTATATCACAACAATGCGGAAAAGTAAACCCCGAAAGGAGAAATTGAGCGCGGGGAAAAGCCGCACTTTGCGCGGGAACTGCAAAAAATCCCCGCCGCGACTTGATTTCCGGAGCGGGGGGTGTTCGGTAAGTTGAGAAATAAGCCGCAGGGAATTTTTCTCCCGCTCTTATTTATAGTCTCCGAGAAAGGCTTCGTTCTTTTCAAAGAGCTCGTCGCACATACGCTTTATCTCATCCAGCGAGAGGACGGCGGAGGAGAGGGGGTCGTTGTAAACGGCGTAATACACCATATCGCGGCTCTTTTTCATTGCCGCGTCGATAACGAGGTTTTCCAGCCTTGCCGTTGTGTTTACGAGAATTGCAACCTGCGGCGGAAGCTCGCCTGCGATCGTTGTCTTCATACCCATTCTGTCCGCAACGACGGGAACCTCAACGCAGGCGTCCTGCGGAAGGTTCGGAATAGACCCGTTGTTTTGGACATTTCCGTTGAAGACGAAGGGCTTTCCGTCGCCTATGCGGGCATTGAAAATGTCTGCGGCGTATTCGTTGCTCTTGCGTTTTTCAACGGGCTTTTCCATATATTCTTTATACTGCTTCATCGGATCCTTTGCCCTCTCGCGACGGAGGTTCAGAGAAAAAGCGTATTCGCCCGGATTCCAGCCTGTGCCGTGTGTGCAGTATTTTTCGATGAGGTCGGGACGCTTGCGGAACCATTGATTATATTCCGAATTGTGCCCGCTGGACTCCGTCACGTAATAGCCGAGGTGAAGGAACATTTCATTGCGGACAATCTCTTCATTATAAATTTCGGGCTTTTTTACTGCCTCACGGAGAAGCGGATAAAGGTCTTTTCCGTTATGCTCGAGCACCGTATAGAAAGCCTGATGATTTACGCCCATACATTTATAGTTTATTTCCCGCCATGGAATTCCGAGCCATTTGGCGATGAGCTGGATTGTGCCCTGAACGCTATGGCATATGCCCGTCACCTCAACGCAGGAATTCTTCTGCATTGCGCCGCAGAGCATACCCATCGGGTTTGTATAATTGAGAAAAACCGCGCGGGGACAATATTTTTCAATGTCGCGGCAGATGTCCAGCATAAGGGGGATACTGCGGAGCGCGCGGAAAATCCCCGAAACGCTGCGGGTATCGCCGATGTTTATATCAACGCCGTATTTTTTGGGGATTTCAATATCGTAACGCCAGACGTCTATCCCGCCGTTGAAAACCGTGCAGAGGACGCCGTCCGCATTTTTCAGCGCTTCGGCGCGGTCGAGCGTTGGATTTATTCTGCAATCCGGACAGCCCATTTCCGCGGCGATCTTCCTCGCCACTTCCGTTACAGCCGAGAGATTTTCCGGGTTTATATCCATAAGCGCAAATTCCGCGTCGCGGAAGGACTCGAAGGTCAGAAGGTCACGTATGGCGGAGGTTGTGAATTGCAGGCTTCCCGCGCCGATGAATGCGAATTTTTTCATTTGGGTACTCCTTGGTCGTTTTTTATAATGATAGCACGGCGGAGGGGAAAAGTAAACCCCGAAAGGAGAAATTGAGCGCGGGGAAAAGCCACACTTTGCGCGGGAACTGCAAAAAATCCCCGCCGCGGCTTGATTTCCGGAGCGGGGGTATTCTGTAAACCGCGGCAAAGCCGCACGATTTTTTCGTCTCTGGCGAGATGTTTTTCGCCGCAGGCAAACGTTCTTTTAATTATTTTGCAAGGCAGACGGTGACGACTGCAAAAAGAAAAGACTTTCGGAGCGGGGTACTCCGAAAGCCTTGGGGGGAAAACTTTTTTGTCTGGATACCAAAACTTTCCCTTTTCATAACCGCTTTGACATGCCGAATACAGATGTGAAAAACTAACCGAAAAATTAGATTTTCTTCTTTTTTACAGCCATTGTCAGCGTTAATAACATATTACAACATATTCTTTCAAAAGTCAACCCAAAAGAGTTAAATTTTCACGAAAAAAATCAGATATTATATATATAAGGATACATAAAAGGTGGGAAAATGCGTGAGAATAGGAGAGGCGGTACGGAAGAGGATACTCGAGCTTTGTGACGAGCGCGGAATAACCTTGAACAAGCTCGCCACAATCTGCGGGATAACCCAGTCGACTTTGAACAATATCATAAACGGAAGAAACAACAGCGTGACCGTTGCGACGATAAAGAAAATCTGCGACGGACTCAATATCTCTGTTATTGAATTTTTCAGCTCGGACGCATTTGACTCAATGGAACAGGAAATAAGATAAAAAGCTCTCTGCGGAGGGCTTTTTTGTTTTACCTTATATTACATATGACAATATGCCGGCAAGTCCGCACAAACAGCCCGCGCGCAGAATAAAATAATATCAGCGGGGCGACCCGCAATAACAAAAAGGAGACGGGAATTTTTCCCGATTTATATATGAACAGAAGTTTTGCAAACACCGGCGGATGTCGGTCATGCGGAATGGGCGGATACACGCAGAATGGCGGTTGCGGATACACATCGCAGACGGCAGGCCCGTCACTTGCGATTGCATATGTGCCCAGCCAGACCTTCGGCGAGCTTTATACGTCATCTGAGGCGCTTGGCAGAGGAACGCTCTTCAAGGAGCTTTATATGCCGTACGGAGGAGGGCCAAAATGCGGGAGAATATGAGAGACTGCAGAGGTCAGTCGGCACTGCTTAAAGAGATAACGACAGTCAGCTTTACTGTTGACGAGCTGCGCCTCTTCCTTGACACACATCCGGATAATGCCGAAGCGCTTGCGCTTTTCAACAGTAACGCGAAAAAGAGAAGGGAGCTTATGCGCGAATATACGGACAAATACGGCCCGCTCGACGCTTACTCCGAAAATACGTTTGATGGCTGGAGCTGGAACACGGCTCCCATGCCTTGGGAAACGGAGGCGAACTACTGATGTGGGAATATGAAAAGAGATTACAGTTTCCTGTTAAAATCAAAAATCCGGACGCAAGAGCCGCAAAGATAATAATCAGTCAGTACGGAGGGCCGGACGGTGAGCTTGGCGCTTCGCTGCGATATCTTTCGCAGAGATTTTCAATGCCTTACGCAAGGGTGTCCGGACTTCTGACAGACATCGGAACGGAGGAGCTTGCGCACCTTGAAATGATAGGCGCGATTGTCAGTCAGCTGACGAGAAACCTTTCCGTCGAGGAGATAAAAGCGCAGGGCTTTGACGCATATTTTGTCGACCATACGACAGGCGTCTATCCGCAGGCGGCGTCCGGCACGCCTTTCACGGCGGCATATATAGCGTCAAAGGGCGACCCGATAACAGACCTGACGGAGGATATGGCTGCGGAACAGAAGGCGAGAACGACATATGACAACATCCTGAAGCTCGTCGACGATCCGGACATAATCGAACCGATCAGATTTCTGCGGCAGAGAGAAATTGTGCATTTTCAGCGCTTCGGAGAGGCGCTCGGCATAGTCCGCGAGCACCTGGACGACAAAAATTATTATTTCTGCAACCCCGCTTTTGATAAAAACTGCGGGAGGATGTGAGCCTGAAATCCCCGTGACAATTGTCGCGGGGATTTTTCGACAAAATTCTTCATAAAATGTTTACATTTTGAATTAAATGATATATAATGGATATGACGAAGGCTGAAGCGGCGAGCCGCTTTGCCGTACAAGGTCAAAATTCAATTCAATTTTATCAATCGGAGGAAAACAACATGAAAAAAACACTATCAATTCTGCTCCTGCTTTGCATGACTTTTGCAACGGTATTTGCGGCGGTTTCGTGCGGGAAAGCACAATCAAAGGATAAGCTGTCGCCGGAAGAGAGAGCCGCTGTGGACGAGGTTATGAAGAGCTTTTATTCCGCGCCGGAGAAAAAGGACGAGGGTGTTTACGAGGAAAACGAATACGGAATTTCAATGACGTATGAGTATGACAAGAACAGAAACCTTGTTAAAGTGTATCAGGGCGAAAGCACCGCAACTTTGGAATATGACGGAAAAGACAGGCTTACAAAGGTTTCCGTAAAGGACGCGGAAGGGAAAAGCACTGCAACGTATGTCCTGACATATACGGACAGCGGGCTTATTTCCGAGATAGCCGGAGAGATAGCGAACGACGAAAGTCAGTATTCGAGAAAAGAAACTTTTGTATATGACGAAAAGGACAGAGTCATAAAGAACGAGATTGTCAAAAGCGACGAGACCGTCCAGCTGATTGAAGTTACATATGACGAAAAAGCAAGAGTCATAACAATGACAGGCAACTGGGAATATTCAGAGGCCGGATTCAAAGCCGTCGCGACATATGACGAAGACTGGAAGGCGATAAAGAACGAGCGCTTTGATGAAAACGGGACGCTTGTTTATGCCGCCGAATTTGACGGAAACGGTCATGAAATCAGAACGACATACTATGACGAGAACGGCAAATTTTCCTGGGGTTATGGATATGAATATGACGAAGACGGGAAAAAGATAAAAGAAACGTCATATAAGGAAGACGGCTCGATTTCCATGATTTACAGATACGAATATGACGAAAAGGGAAATCTCACAAAGGAAGCAAGATACGACGAGACCGAGGCGTTGCAGGCGTATGACGTTTACGAATACGACGAAAACGGATATATATTGAAAATGACGCAGTATAACGCGAGCGGCGTTAAAACGGCATATAAAGAGTATTTTGAAAATGCTAAAAGCAAATACTACGGACAGCGCAGAAGCGAAAGCTATGACAGCGACGGTAGTCTGAACTTCGTCCGTGAGTACAATAAGAACGGTGAAACGACGAAATCCGAGAATTATAGGAACGGCAAGCTTTGGAGTGCCGAAGAAAACGAATACGATGAGAGCGGTAATCTGATAAAAAGCTCGTCATACGACGCCGATCGCAAACTTACGGGCTATGACGTTTACGGGT
This sequence comes from Clostridiales bacterium UBA4653, assembly GCA_002405565.1. Taxonomy (GTDB): domain Bacteria; phylum Bacillota; class Clostridia; order Oscillospirales; family CAG-272; genus CAG-841. The sequence goes on along the minus strand of DHMB01000143.1, from coordinate 1,289 downwards.
ATAATGAGAGCGGAAAAAGAATAAAGATTTCGGAATATGACGGAAGCGGAGCGCTGACCGGGTATACCGAGATCAAGCGCGACGGCGATTATATACTTTCCGAAACCGTATATGACGCAGACGGCAACAAAACCGAATACACCGAATATCTTGAAAATACGCGTGACTACAATACATATTCCCGCACAAAAAGATACGAAAGATATGAAAACGGCAAGCTCGCAGAGCTCACGGAATATAACGAAAAAGGAGAAAGGACGAAGCGGGTTTTATACGACGGAGAGGGTAATAAGACCGAGTATACGGAATATATTACTTTGAAGGTCAAACACAACGGATATGAAGGAATTTCAACAGACATAAAGACGCGTGAAGTATATAATAACGGCAAGCTTGAAAGTCGCACCGAATACGAATTTGACGAAAACGGAAACAGAACAAAGATTTCGGAATATGACGGAGAGGGAAAGCTGACCGAGTATACCGAGACAAAGTACGACGGCGAGCGCATACTTTCCGAAAGCAGATATGACGGAAACGGTAAGCTTATACGTCGAACAGAATACGAATATGACGAAAACGGAAAAAAATTAAAGAGCAGTGTTTATAATAACGGCGGTCTTGAAAGCTATTCAAGCTATCATTACAACGAAAGCGGAAAACTTGTAAAAGTCACAAACTGCGACGCATACAGCCGTATAGTCAATTATTACGAAATCGAATATACCGACGAAATCGGTAACGGAAAAACATATGAATACGATAAGAACGGCAATCTGCTCGGGACGTATCCTTGGGTTATCTTCCGGTAAGACCAAAACAGAGGCGGAAACGCCTCTGTTTTTTCATGAGAATATAAGATTTTTGCGATGCGATTTGCCGAAGCTTTTGCCTTATAGATTGATAAAGACGGCGAGGTGGGAGACCCCGCCCCTACGGTTTTTGCGCTCTCCCGTTAAGGCTTCCTCCCAGAGGAAGCTGTCGCGAAGCGACGGAAGGAGTCTTTTAATAAACTCCTTCCACCGCGTTGCGGTTCCCCTCCCTCCAAGAGGGAGGCTGAAAAGGGACGCGCAAACCGAATAACCGGAGCTTTTTTTGCCTCCCCTCTCAATCAAAACAAAAACAGAGATGAAAAAATCATCTCTGTTTTCTTTTTATAAAATTTGTATAAGTCAAATAACCGAAGCTTCTTTTGCCTACTTTTCTTCCCGAAGAAAAGTAGGTTATTTCATTACTTCTTCAACAGCAACTGCGACTGCGACCGTTGCGCCGACCATCGGGTTGTTGCC
>DHMB01000132.1:3470-4505 GCA_002405565.1 Clostridiales bacterium UBA4653 | reverse complement strand
TAAAAACCGACGCCCTGTATTTCATATACAGAGGCAAAGGAAAAGCAGATTTTTTGAAAATGGAGTTGAGCTGAAATGCCACTGTTCTTCACTGTACTGGCAAAAAAATATAACCCTTATGACATTGACAACGGGATGTTTGCAATGAACTGTGCAGCGCCCCGCAGCCTGCCCATAGTCTGCACAAAAATGATATCCGACGACGGCTACGGAACAGCAACGGTAAACGACAAACCCGTTTCAAAGGGCAAATGCGTCAAATTTGATTTCTCACCCATGCCCATATATCTCCTGCCCGTCGGCGAAGCGGCTCAGGACTTTGATAAAACCTACACCGTAAAGCTCAGCGGCTACAGAGATATTGACGGCAGGCGTTTTCCCGACTGCACATTCAGATTCAAAACCCCGCCCAAACCGATTGATGACGGTCTGCACAAAGAAAATGAGCAGGCAGCAAAAGAGGTTTCCGATGAGGGAATCGTCCTGCTCGAAAACAACGGCATTCTCCCGCTTGGCAGCGGCAGTTCAATAAAACTGTTGGGGGCTTACAATGATTTTCGTATAACGGCAATCGGTGCAAGCCTCATAAAGCCGCGCTGGACGCTGACCGTTCCCGAAGCCATCGAGCGTTCGGGGGTCCTCAGCATACGCGATAACGCCGAGACGGCGCTGTTCTTTATTTCCCGCGGCTCGGGCGAAAACAAGGACAACCGACCGATAAAGGGCGAATATTATCTGACAGACGAAGAAAAAGCGGCGCTCAGCGAAGCCGCCGCAAAGTATAAAAATCTTATAATTATTCTGAACACCGGATATCCTATCGAGATGAAGTTCATCCGCGGGCTCGGTGCGTCGGCTGTTATATGGACAGGCTTCAGCGGTCAGCGCGGCAGCGAAAGTCTTATTGATATTCTCTGCGGAAAAGTCAACCCCTCCGGCAGACTTGCCGACACATGGCCGATAGACTATTACGATTCACCGTCCGCCAAAAACTTCATCAATCTCGATGACAACTCTCCTATTTACTCCGATGCC
>DHMB01000132.1:0-3434 GCA_002405565.1 Clostridiales bacterium UBA4653 | reverse complement strand
ATTTACTCCGATGACGGAAAGCGCTTCGGCGCAAGCGTATATTATGAGGAACAGGAATTTGTCGGATACCGCTACTTTGACTCATTCAAAAAGGACGCCGCCTATTACTTCGGCCGCGGACTGTCTTATTCCGACTTTTCCGTCCGCCCCTCCGCATCATTTGGAAACGGCATACTCCGCGTCAACGCAGAAGTCACGAACGACTCCAATGTTCCCGGAAAAGACTCTGTTCTCGTCTATGTCAAACCGCCGCGCGGGAATGAGTCGAGACCCGAAAAGCTGTTCTGCGGCTTTGAAAAGACGGTGCTTTTGAAAAAAGGTGAGCGCCAAACGCTGACGATCGACATACCGCAAAAGGATTTTTCTCACTATGACAAAAACCTTCACGCGTTCATTCTCTCCAAAGGACAGTACGATGTTATGGTCGGCGGCGAAGCGGACAATGTCAGAACAGTTTGTTCTTTCGTCCTTGAAGACGATGTAGTCTGTGAAAAAACCGTATCTGTCTGCCGTGAGCCCGAAGAGATAACAGGTATTGACGAAAACGGCAATATCCGCACGGACAGAACAAAAATCACAGAGGCTAAAAAAGCCATAGCTATTCACGCCGAATACACAAGACCCTCTTATAATGAATTACCCGGATACAGCGGAAGTCCCATAACGCTTTCCGATGTCAAGGAAGATTTGACTAAACTCGACGACTTCGTATCACAGTTTTCGCTCAGAGAGCTGGCGGATTTTACCGTCTGCAACGGCTCCTGTTGGGGTCCCGGCAAAAGCGGAGCCGCCGGAAAGCTCGCTTCAAGCAAGCGTCTGGGCGTGCCGACGCTATACATGAGCGACGGCAACTGCTGCATCAACCTCAATCGTCCTACGACCGGATTTCCGTCAAGCAATCTGCTCGCCGGGACATTCAACAAAAGCCTCGCATACAAGGTAGGCAAAGTGCTTGCGGACGAGTCAAAAGAAAACGGCATTTCAATAAATCTCGGTCCCGGCGGAAACCTTCATCGCAACATTCTCTGCGGACGCCATCCGGAATATTTCTCGGAGGATCCGATACTGACGGGCACTTTAATGGCATATCAGGCGAGAGGACTCGAAGAAAACGGAGTTATCGCGACATACAAGCATCTTATCGCCAACAATATGGAGTTTGAACGCAAATCGGCGCACGGGATAATTGACGAGAATACCCTGCGCGACCTTTATCTGCGAGTGTTTGACAAAGCTTTCTCGCTGTATAAGCCCGGCTGTGTCATGACATCATACAACCCGGTAAACGGTATCTATCCATGCGAAAACTCCGCACTGCTAAACGACCTTCTGCGCGGCGAGTGGGGCTTTGACGGCTTTGTTATGACAGACTGGGGATCCTATGACACCGCCGACAGCATAAGAAGCGTCTGTGCCGGCACGAATCTGCTCACCCCCGGCAGCAAAAAACACTTCCGTATGATATTAAAAGCTGTCAAACGCAAAGAGATATCAAAAGCTGCGCTTCAGCACAGCGTCAAGCAGATAGTGAAAGTTCTTGTGAGGTGCATATGAAAATCGTAATAGATAAAAATGCAAAAACCGTTCCTGCTAATTTTTCCTGGCAGTTCGGAGTCGGCAACGATCATGCCTTTCAGCTGCACAGGAAGGATGTTTGCGACCATGTAAAGCTCGTTCACGATGAGCTCGGCATGAAATATTTTCGCTTTCACGGCATATTTGATGACGATATGCTCTGCTTTCAGCGGCTCTCGGATTACAAGCCTTTTGCCGCAGTGCCGTTTTCAGACAAGATAGATGAGATAAATTTCAAACAAATTGCCGATGTTTTTGACAATGTGCTTGCCTGCGGAATGAAACCGTTTGTTGAACTCTCGTTTATGCCCGGCGCACTCGCAAGCGGGAAGAAAACCGGAATACGCTATCTCAACAACATAACCCGCCCGAAATCGATGGATAAATGGGTGGATTTCATAAAGGAATTCATTAAATTCCTATCGGAATATTACGGCAGCGAAGAGATTGAAAGCTGGTATTTTGAAGTATGGAACGAACCCGACCTCGCCATTTTCTTCAAAGGCAGTCAGAAGGACTATTTCAGCCTCTACGCTTCTACTGCGCGGGCGGTGAAATCCGTCAACAGCAACTTGCGCGTCGGCGGTCCGTCATCATCTGCCTGCCTGTGGATAGAAGATTTTACTGAATATTGCCGCAAAAATGATGTTCCCTGCGATTTCATTTCGACGCATCACTATCCCGGCGACGCTTTCGGAAACACATTTTCCGCCAAAGACGCTTTCAGGATGATGAGTATCGCCAAAAATGCGGCCAAAAATGAAATCGGGCTTTCTAAAACGATGAAAGAAATGTTCTTCCGCCCGGATATCTACAAAACATGGCGCAAGGGCGTTCTGAACGAGCTTGACAAAAAAGCTTTGGAGCAGGCGAACAGCAAGCCGCTCATAATCACCGAGTGGAACAGCATGGCCGTATTCGCTTCGCCCATTCATGACGAGAAAAACTCTGCCGCTTTTATTGTAAAAACCTGTGTGGATGCCGATCCCCGGCTTATGGGGACAATGTTCTGGTGCTGTTCAGATATCTACGAAGAGCAGTTCATGCTCGGCACGCCGTTTCACGGCGGATTCGGACTTGTCAGCAACTGCGGCATACCGAAGCCGAACTTCTGGGCATTTAAAATTCTTTCTCAATTACACAAAAGCAGGCTCGTCCTGCCCGAAAGCCGCAATTCCGACATAGAATACGCCGCTTTTACCGACGGAGAAAAGGTTCAGGTGCTTATATATGCGCAGGATAATGATTACGGCAAATCAGAGAAAACGGAAATTGAAGTTGAAATAAACATTCCCGCAAAATCGGCAACGGCGCAAATTATCGACAACAATCACTGCAACCCTAAATCCGAGTGGGAGGCTCTCGGCAGCCCGGATATCCTGACAAAGAGTCAGGTGGCAGAAATAAAAGCAAAAACCACCCTTAAAGCAGACGAAATTCCGTTTTCGGCAAGCGGCGGTTCAACAACTGTAAAACTGACCGTCGAAACAAATGATGTGATTTTGTTGAGTTTGGAATAATATAAGCAACATCCAAACTCACTGACATTCAGCACTTAATAAGCTAAGCAAACTTTTATCAATGCTAAAAAAATCAAGGCAGAATTTATATATCCGCCTTGATTTTTTATTCTTATGTGCTTATATCACTCTTTGATTTTTGGATACAGCTCCGACCATTTTGAGTATTTTTCACCGTAGTATTTCACGAGCTTATCATCCGGCAAAATGTGGGTATAACTTGATTTAACGCTGTCTTTGAGCTGCTCATATCTGTCATACGGCAGGCAAGCTCGCGCGCCTAAGAGCGCGGCTCCCAAAACAGCTCCGTGTTCAACCTCTGGAAGCAAAAGCTCAATC
>DHMB01000142.1:400-10350 GCA_002405565.1 Clostridiales bacterium UBA4653 | reverse complement strand
CAATCAAAAGGCGCGAGATTTTCATGCCCTTTGATTGCCCCACCCGAGAGGATGAAGGCAAAACCGGATAAATATCCATCTTAATAAATTGTACATCAAATATGCCGTTTTGTCAATATTTTCCGAGAATTTTTCGGAAAATTCGTCGCAATTTCAGAAAACGACTGTCAGAAGCATTTTGAAACGCTCCTCGCCATATACTGCATGCGGAACGTTTCTCGGCATGACGATACTCTCGCCAGCGGAGAGGAAGAAGGGCTCTCCGTCGATTGTGAACCTGCCTTTTCCGTCAAGCACGGTGACAAGCGCGTCGCCGCCGGAGGAATGTGTGCTTATCTCCTCGCCCTTTTCAAAGGCAAAAAGCGTCAGGCTGACGTTTTTGTTCTGCGCAAGCGTCTTGCTGACGACCTGCCCGTCGCGGTATTCAACCTCGTCCGCAAGAGAGAGCTTTGTCTTCACGGGCACATTTTTTATCGGTGCATTTTCAAATATTTTCATAAAAATTTTCCCCTTTCGGTTTTATCACAGTATTATTTTAACCTTTTCGGCGGAGAAAATCAATAGTTTAAGAATTTATCTTTCCGAGTTGACCTTTTGACGGGTTTGTGATATGATATATCCGATATCAACAGCGGATAATTTACAGGAGGCATAAATGAAAATTATTATTGCCGGATGTGGGAAAGTCGGCTATGCGCTGACTCGTCAGCTCTCATCCGAAGGCTATGATATTACAATTATCGATAAAGACGGCGACGTCCTCCAGAACACAATGGAGCATTATGACGTCATGGCTGTCTGCGGAAACTGCGCGATTCAGAGCGTGCTTTCCTCCGCCGGTGCGCAGGACGCCGACCTTCTCATCGCCGCAACGGGCGAGGACGAGGTCAACCTTCTTTCGTGCGCCGTCGCACATAAAATGAACCCCGGAATACACACGATTGCAAGAATACGTAACCCCGAATACAGCGACCAGATATACAGCATGCGCGACGTTTTCGGGCTTTCAATGGCTATAAACCCCGAAAGACAGGCGGCGCTTGAAATCGAGCGGCTTCTCAAATACCCCGGTTTTCTCAACCGCGACACCTTTGCCAAGGGCAGAGTTGAGATAGTCGAGCTGAAAATCGAAGAAAACAGCCCGCTCTGCGGCGTACCGCTGAAAAAAATGGGAGAAATCGTCCGTTGCAAGGTGCTTGTCTGCGTTGTTCTCAGAAACGGCGAGGCAATCGCTCCGGACGGCAACTTCGTCCTTGAAGAGGGCGACAGAATATTCGTCACGGCGCCCGTAAACGAGCTTGCGGCTCTGCTTTCGGGACTCGGTATCGTCACAAAGAAAGTCAAAAACGTCATTATATGCGGCGGAGGCAGGGTCGGATATTATCTTGCCGAGCGCCTCAGTCACGACGGTTTCTCAACAAAAATCATTGAAAGCGATTACAAAAAGTGCGCGGAGATTTCTGCGGCTTTGCCGTCGGTGAACGTCATAAACGGCGACGCGTGCAGTCATGACCTGCTGAAAAGCGAGGGCATATCGAAATGCGACGCGCTCGTCACCCTCACGGGCTTTGACGAAATGAACATGATAATCTCCCTTTACGGCAGAAACAAGGGCGTAAAGCAGACGGTTACAAAGCTGTCGAGACTGAAAAACAGCGGTATCCTCGGCGATATCCCTCTGGGAAGCGTCATCTGCCCGAACGACCTCTGCTGCAACAACATCGTTCAGTATGTCCGCGCGATGAAAAATCAGACGGGAGCGGCGCTTGCCGTGCATTTCATTGCGGACAGAAGAGCGGAGGCAATCGAATTCCGCGTGGACGATTCGACGGCGCATTGCGGCGAACCGCTGAAAAACCTCAAAACGAAAAAGAACGTTCTGCTCGCCTGCATATCGCACGGGGCGGAAACGGAAATCCCGAGCGGCGATTCGTTCTATCGCAAGGGAGACTCCGTCATCATCGTCACGACGGGCGGAAACACCATATATCAGCTCAACGATATATTTGAATAAACGAGGCTGAATATGAATTATAAAATCATTTGCAAGATAATATCGCAGATACTTGCGATTGAAGCCGCGCTGATGTTGCCCGCAGTCATTATCGGCGTCTGCGACGGCACGTCGGGCTCCGTTTTCGCCTTTCTTCTGACAATGGCGATAACGTTTGTTTTCAGCGGGATACTCGCCCTCGTTTCGCGCAAAGCGAAAAAAGGCTTTTACGCAAGAGAGGGACTTGTCTGCGTCGGACTCGGCTGGGTATTTCTCAGCGTATTCGGGTGCCTGCCGTTTGTCATCTCCGGCGAGATACCCCATTTTGTGGACGCTCTGTTCGAGACGGCTTCCGGCTTTACGACGACAGGCTCATCGATTCTTGAAAACGTCGAAGCGCTTTCGAGATGCATGCTCTATTGGCGTAGCTTCAGTCATTGGCTCGGCGGAATGGGCGTGCTTGTGTTCATCCTTGCCGTCATACCGAAAAGCAAGGACAGCGGCGGCTTTTCCCTTCATCTTCTCCGCGCGGAAAGCCCGGGGCCGGACGTCGGCAAGCTCATGCCGAAGCTCGGCAAGACCGCCCTTACACTCTATTCGATATACATCGCTTTGACCGTTGCGGATTTCATTGCCCTCATAATCGCGAAAATGCCCTGGTTTGACGCGCTCTGCACAGCCTTCGGCACGGCAGGCACGGGAGGCTTCGGCATAAAAGCGGACAGCATTGCAAGCTATTCGCCGGCGATACAGATAATCACAACGGTGTTCATGCTCCTTTTCGGCGTGAATTTCAACTGTTATTATTGGCTCCTGCTCCGCAATTTCAGAAGTGTGCTCAAAAATGAAGAGCTGCGGCTGTATCTCGGCTCGTTTGCCGTTGCGACCGCCCTCATTACGGTAAATACGCTGCGCTTTTTCTCAAGCGTCGGCGAGGGAATCCGCCATGCGGCATTCCAGGTCGCCTCAATTATGACGACGACAGGCTTTGCCACAACGGATTTCAATCTCTGGCCGGCATTTTCAAAAGCGCTGATTCTTGCGCTGATGATAATGGGCGCCTGCGCGGGAAGTACGGGCGGCGGCTTCAAATGCGTGCGCGTACTGCTTCTTTTCAAGAACCTTAAAAGAAGTATCAAAAAGCTGCTTCATCCGCAGAGCGTCGAGACCGTCCGCATTGACGGCGAGCCTGTGCGCGAGAGCATTGTCGAAGGCACCGGAACATATCTCATCGCTTATGTTTTCATTGCGATTGCAAGCTTTCTTATAATCTCAATCGACGGTTTTTCCGTTGAAACAAACCTTTCCGCAACAATCTCCTGCCTGAACAACATCGGCCCGGGCTTTGACGTTGTCGGCCCCATGGGCAGCTTTGCCGGATACGGGGTCGTCTCCAAGCTGGTTCTGACGCTCGATATGCTTGCCGGCAGACTTGAGATTTTCCCCATTCTCGTTCTCTTTTCAAAGAGGACGTGGAAAGTAAACTGAAAAGGCGGTGACGGCTTGATATTTTATATAATTGCCGGAGTGCTCGTCGCTCTTGTTCTCCTGTATTTTCTCTTTATATACGCAACCTTCCGCGCGACAATCTGCCGTGCGGAAAAATTCCCCGATATTTTTTCGGATGACTTTGCGAAAATGTACCGTCTGAAAGAAAAAGAGCTTACCGGTGTGCGCCGCGGGGCGGAATTCATCAGAAACTCGCCTTCGGAGGAGGTTTTCATAAAAAGTCATGACGGGCTCCGCCTCTGCGGACTGCTCATACCCGCGGAGAACGCAAAGGCAACCGTCATCCTCTTTCACGGCTTCCGCTCGTTTGCCGAATTTGAATTTTCAAGCATAGCGGAAAAATATCATAAAAGAGGCTATAACCTGCTCCTTGTCACCCAGCGGGCACACGGGAAGAGCGAGGGAAAATATATCACCTTCGGTCTTGAAGAAAGATATGATTGCGCCGCCTGGGCTGACTATATCGCCGGACGTTTTCCGTCCCTGCCGATAGTCATTGAGGGCGTTTCCATGGGCGCGACGACGGTTCTCATGGCAAGCAACCTTGAAACGAAGAACGTCAGGTGCGTCATTGCCGACTGCGGCTTTACGTCGCCCGAGGAGATTTTCCGTCACGTTGCAAAAAACATGTATCACCTTCCCTCCGCGCTTGTCGTCCCGACGTTTTCATGGCTTTTCCGCACGAAAACAGGACACAAAACGGATGAATTTTCAACCGTCGACGCATTGAAAAAGACTTCGCTCCCGGTGCTCTTCATTCATGGCGAAGCGGATCATTTCGTTCCGTGCGAAATGTCGCGCAAGGGCGCGGAAGCCTGCCGGTCGGAACACGTTCTAATCACCGTTCCCGGCGCGTCGCACGGCAAAAGCTATTTTGTCGACCGCGAAAGGTGCGACAGGGCGCTTGATGATTTTTTGGATAAATACATATAAAAAAACGGCGGTCGTCCGACCGTCGCTTTTTCTTCAGAAAACACACGCGATAAACTCCTTCGCGAATTTTCTTCCTTATCTTTTGACAGAAAAAGCCGCCTTACGGCGACTTTTTGTTTTATTTTTCTTCAAGCGAAGCCTTGATCTTTCCAAGCAACTCAAAAAGCGTTTTCTGCTCGTCCTCCGTCAGAACGGAGATGAGCTTTTCGTCAAAATCGTCAAGCTCGCGGCAGACGTCGCGCTGAATTTTCATTCCTTCTTCCGTCAGCACAAGCTTTTTCAGCCTCGCGTCACAGTCGACGCTCTCCCTGCGGACAAAGCCTTTGTCCTCAAGTCTCGTTATGACCTTTGAAGAGGTTGCGCGGCGGATTGAAAATTCCTTTTCAACGTCACGCTGATAGATATCCCTGTCGCGGTTGGCATAAAGATAGCCGAGGAGCCAGCCGCCCGTTCCCGTTATGTTTTTTGACCTTGTCATAACGGCGGAGCTGTCCAGCCTGCGACGCATCAGATTCGATATCATTCTTATCTCTCTGCCGAAACGGCATTCATTCGGTTCGCTCATTTCCCCGCCTCACATGATCTTGAAGCCTATATCGATAAGCCCCAGCACAAAGCGGAACATATCCATATATGAACGGAAGATCTTCTTTGTATAATTGACAACGAAGTGGAATGACATAATTCTGTCCTCAGTCGAATACCAGACGGTTTTTTCGTTTGTTCTTGCAATGGCGTTTTCCATAGATATGTCCTCCTTTTTGTTTGACGTTTAACATTATATACGAGCGCGACGGTTTTGTCAAGCGAAAAAATGCGGAAAAAAGTAAATAAAAAGCAAACAAAAAAGCATCCGGTGAGAAAGATGCTTTAATTTGTATTCAGTTCATTGCGTTGAGCATACGGGTATATCTGCTCTTTTTTCTTGCGGCATTGTTCTTTGCGAGAATGCCGTGAGCAACAGCCTGGTCAACATTTTTAACTGCGACCTTATAAGCCTCAGCAGCGACTGCCTTGTCTCCGCTTTCAACAGCAGCAAAGAACTTCTTTATATTTGTCTTAAGAGCGGATTTATACATCTTGTTCTTAAGAGTTTTCTTTTCGATAACAAGAATACGCTTCTTTGCCGATTTAATGTTTGCCATATGTCCACCTCCTTAAAATACTCAGATTTTCGTCGGTTCCGGCATGAGAGGGTGCCTCTTCCGCACAAAAATCTATACTTACCGAATAATAATATCACCAATATTACAAAATATCAAGAGTTTTTTGCAAAATAAAAGCAATTATTTTGATTTTTCTTTGCGCAAAGGCAGTTTCGGCTCGTCACTGTTCACCATTCTGCCGATTGAGGAGCCGTATATCACAAATATCACAAGCGTTATGACCATCGGCAGAAAGCTCTGGAATATCTTGTTTATAAGGAATATCCTGCTCGCCTCCTCCGTAAAGTCCCAGAGGCGCGCCCTGCCGACAACAAGCGGAAACATAAGTGAGAACACTATCGACCCGAGCGCGAGGTAGCTTGTCATGTAATAGAACAGAAAGCCGATGAAAACCGCCGCCAGCGCCATAAGCGGATTCATGACGAGCGCCGCGCCGATATAGACCGCCGCTCCCGCTCCGCCCTTGAACTTAAGCCAAATCGGGAAAGCGTGACCGAGAAGGCAAAACAGCGTGCAAAGGCAGGCATAGCCATCCCCCGGCATAAGCAAAAGCCCGATGAGCGCACAAAGAAAGCCTTTCAGTCCGTCAAGCGCAGCCGCGCCGAAGGCAACCTTTCCTCCCGCCTTTTTATAAAGCCCCATTGTATCGGGGAAGGCGTCATATTTATTTACGAAAATTCTCGTGAAATTCACGCTTCCGATGAGATATGACGAAACAACGCAGACAATCGCGCCGATTATATACGCCGCGGAGCTGTTCATCATTCCGAAAAGTCCCGCCGTTATGAGTTTTTCCATGATCAATCCTTATCCTCGTCCGAACGCTCGCGGATGATAAATCTGATGGGCGTACCCTCAAAGCCGAATACCTCGCGGAGCTTGTTTTCAATATATCTCTGATATGAGAAATGGAAGAGCTGCGCGTCGTTACAGAAAATAACGAATGTCGGCGGCTTTGTCGACACCTGCGTCATGTAGTATATCTTCAGCCTCTTGCCCTTGTCTGTCGGCGGCTGAACGCGGGAGATTGCGTCGCTGAGGACATCGTTGAGCATACCCGTCGATATCCGCATAGCGTTCTTTTCGGCAACGAAATTTATCTTTTCAAAGAGCTTTTCCGTTCTCTGCCCCGTCTTTGCCGAGATGAATATCAGCGGAGCATATGTCATATATGAGAGCGCAAGATAGATATCGTCCGTGAACTTTTTGACGGTGCCGTTGTCCTTTTCAATCTTGTCCCATTTGTTTACTACTATTATCGACCCCTTGCCGCCCTCGTGCGCAAGGCCGGCAATCTTCTCGTCCTGCTCGGTTATTCCTTCGGAAGCGTCGATCATTATAAGGCAGACGTCCGCCCTTTCGACAGCCGAATGAGCGCGCAGAACGCTGAATTTTTCAATCTTGTCCGTAACCTTGCTCTGTCGGCGTATGCCGGCGGTATCGATGAAGGTATACTTGCCGTATTCGTTTTCGACTCTCGAGTCGATGGCGTCTCTTGTCGTTCCGGCTATATCCGAAACGATCATTCTGTCCTCGCCGAGAATTCTGTTTACAAGCGAGCTCTTGCCTGCGTTCGGTTTGCCGATGACCGCAACCTTGATCGTATCGTCGTCCTCTTCCTCCGGTGCGTCAACCACGGGAGAAAGCTCCAGAATTCTGTCAAGAAGGTCGCCTGTGCCGGTGCCGTGGAGCGACGAGACCGCAACGGGGTCGCCGTCAAAGCCGAGCTCATAAAATTCGTAATATTCCATAGGCAGCGCGCCTATCGAGTCCACCTTGTTTACAGCGACTATGACGGGCTTGCCGCTCTTCATAAGCATTGTGCCGATGTCTCTGTCATCCGCCGTAACGCCCGCGCGGACGTCGCAGAGAAAGACGATAACATCCGCCATCTCAATCGCTATCTGCGCCTGCTCGCGCATTTTCGATTTGATGGTATCCTCGGAGGTCGGCTCAAAACCGCCCGTATCAATCATCATAATGGGCTTGCCGTTCCATTCGGTGTCATAATATATTCTGTCACGCGTAACGCCTGGGACGTCCTCGACTATGGAGACTCTTTCCCCTGCTATTTTGTTGAAAAGCGTGCTCTTGCCTACATTCGCCCTGCCCACTATCGCAACAACAGTCTTTGCCATATGTTCCTCCTTATTTTATATTTCCTATAACTCTTTCAAAGAATTCGTAGCCGTCATCGGGGCACGGCGTGACAGGCACTCCGAGCTTTTCCGAAAGCTCGTCTATGCTCATTCCGCAGAGGAAAAGATCCCCTCCGTGACGGAGCATATGCTCGGAAATAAGTATCCTTTGCCCGATCGGCTTGCCGCTTACCTGCTCGGAAAGATCCTTTCCGGTCACAAGTCCCGCAACGGTTACGCTCTCGCCGAAAAAGTGATTTATTATCTTATATACATGAATTATTATCTGCGGAAACTTTTTCATTGTCTCATCCGCAAGAAAACGGATCAGCCCGTATGCGGCGACGCCCGTCGCCATTGATATTTCCTCCGGCTCCGGTTCTTCCCCGCAAAGGTCGAGCGCGTCAAGATATTCCTCTTTCGTCGACGTTATCATCCCGACGCCGTTTTCAATCTGCGTGTAGTCGCCGTAATATTCGCCCTTCGGCAGCTCTCTGCCCGCGCGGATATAAAGCTCGTCCCCGCAATAGAAAATCTTTTCCCCGCGGTTCTTTTCGCATTCCGCGGCAAAAGCCTCAACCTGATCGATTACCTTTCCCGCTTCCTCTGGAGTAAACAAAGTCAGGGGGTAAAGCCCCTCTCTGTAACGCGTCAGCCCTGCGGGCACAATCGACGCGCTGTGCACATTTTTGTATTCCGCAAGCTCGCGCATGCTTCTGTCAAGCTCGGCTCCGTCGTTTATGCCGCGACAAAGCACAATCTGGCAGTTCATATTGATCCCACCGTCGTCAAGCATTTTCAGGTACGCAAGCACCTTTCCCGCGTTTTTGTTCCGCAGCATTTTAACACGTAGCTCGGGGTTCATCGCGTGCACGGAGATATTCACAGGCGACATTTTCATATCTATTATACGACGTATGTCCCTCTCTCCGAGGTTTGTAAGCGTTATATAGTTGCCCTGCAAAAAGGAAAGGCGGGAGTCGTCATCCTTGAAATATATGCTCTCCCTCATTCCGCAGGGGTTCTGGTCGATGAAGCAGAAGATACAGTTGTTTGCGCACCTGCGCTTCTCATCCATAAGATAAGTCGCGAAGTCCAGACCGATATCGTCATATTCGCCTTTTCTTATGCGGACGGAAAATTCCTCCCCATCCCTCTGCAAGCCGAGCGTCAGACTTTTTTCGCACATATAAAAGCGATAGTCCAGAACGTCCGCAATTTTCTTATCGCCGACGCTGATGAGGTAGTCGCCTTTTTTGATACCCGCCTTTTCCGCGGGCGAGCCCTTTTCAACGCCCGTTATCTCAACCATAAAAAATCCTCAATAAAACAATTTCGGCAGGTATGAAAAGCTCATACCTGCCCCGATTGCAATCAGTCGTCTGTTTTAATAACTTCCTTGCCGTTGTATGTTCCGCATGCCTTGCATACTCTGTGTGCAAGATTATATTCACCGCATTTGGGGCATTTTGTCATGCCGGGAAGATCGAGTTTCCAGACGCTGGAACGTCTTTTGTCTCTTCTTGCCTTAGAGACTTTTTTCTTCGGTACTGCCATGTCGATGACCTCCTATATTATTTTTCTATGATATGTTGCCTTGCGTATCACTTATCGAGAAGTGTTTTGAGGATTGCAAGTCTCGGGTCTCCCTCGGACTTTTTGCAACCGCAATCTCCTTCGTTCAAGTTCTTTCCGCACCGCGGGCAAAGTCCGCGGCAATCCTCTCGGCAGAGGATCTTCGACGGCATTTCAAGGAGCATTTCCTCGAAAAGCGGCGCCGTTATATCGAGCTTCGTATCCTCCGGAAAAATGTAATCGTCGTTGTCCTTTGAGACATCTCCTGTCGCGACGCATTTTTCAAAGGAGAGCGAAAGCTCGGAATTTGCCGTTTCTGCACATCTGGCACACAATGCCGAGAACTTTATAAGGGCGTTTTCCCTCAGAACCATATATCCCGACATATTGCAGACCTCGCCCGAAATATCAGCGGACGAAACGTCCGTTATATCGGGAAAGAGCTTTTTTATCTCGCCGACAGCGTCGGCGTCAAGAGGGAGTGCAAAGGTTATTTTTCTTGTTTCCCCGCTCAAAACGGGCTTAAGATCCAAATACATTGCTCCACCGCCTGATAATTGTTGTACCATAATTCAGCACTTTATATTATATATCCGCAAAAAGAGTTTGTCAATAAGATTTTTAACTTATTTTTCG
>DHMB01000142.1:0-342 GCA_002405565.1 Clostridiales bacterium UBA4653 | reverse complement strand
ATTTAGCCGTTTTGCGCAAAAAAATCGTTTTTCGCGCTTATTTTACGACGATATTGAAAATTTTGTTCTTCACGTATATCTCTTTGACAATCTGCTTTCCGTCAATCGCCTTTGCGATCTTCTCGCTCGCCTTTGCCAGCGCTTCGACCGTCGCCTGATCGGAATCGACGGGAGCCTGAACCGTATCGCGGAGCTTGCCGCAGATCTGAACCGCAATCGTCACCGTGTCGTCCTTCGTCTTCGATTCATCGTAAACGGGCCACGGGGCGAGAGAACAAAGTCCCTTGCCACCGAGTCTCTCCCAGAGCTCCTCGCAGATATGCGGAGCAAACGGGCAGAGCA
>DHMB01000093.1:4337-6222 GCA_002405565.1 Clostridiales bacterium UBA4653 | reverse complement strand
TGAACCAGCCGTCCTCAGTGAACGCCTCTGCCGTAGCCTCGGGATTTTTGTAATAACCCTTCATGACGGCGTCGCCGCGCGTGACGATTTCGCCCGTTTCGTCCTCGGGCGAAGCCTTGTCGATACGCACCTCCATATGAGGAACTCTCATTCCGCAGGAATGGTGTTTACGCCAATGCATCGGGTTTGCCGCAACGAGAGGAGAACACTCCGTAATTCCGTAGCCTTCGCATATCTTTATGCCGAAAGCATCAAAGTCGTTTATAAGCTCGGAACGGAGCGNNATGCCGAAAGCGTCGAAATCGTCGATGAGCTCTGAACGAAGCGGTGCGCCGCCGCAAACGATATACTGAAGTCTGCCGCCGAAAGCGTCAAGAATGTCCTTGAAGAGCTTTCTTCTGCGGTCGATACCGATTTTGCGAAGCGCATTTGATATCTTTATCGCCGTTTTTACGGTTTTCGTCTTGCCCTTCTTTGCAATCTCCGCCCATATTCTCTTGTACATCGTCTCAACATAAAGCGGGACGAGAACGAGAGCCGTCGGCTGATATTTTGCAAAGTTGCGCATTGTATTTTTAATGGAATCGTTTATGACCGTCGTTGCGCCCGTGTTGGGAAGTGCGAGCTGAGCGCACGTAAACTCATATGCATGATGGAAAGGAAGAACGGAAACGTATCTGTCCTCCTTGGCACAACCCATGATCGCGCACGAGTCGAGCGTTGCCGTCACGAGGTTTCTCTGCGAAAGCATTACGCCCTTGCTTGTTCCCGTCGTGCCGGATGTGAAGAGTATCGCGCAGGTCTTGTCAAGGTCGACCTCATGATTTTCAGCCGTTCTGTCGCCGCCTTCATACGCCTTCTTACCGATTTCAAAGAAATCCGCAAAGCGCATGAATTTTTCGTCCTGCGGGAAATCGTCGCCGGCATAGTCAAAGCAGATGAAATATCTGACGTCCGGGAGCTCGTCTTTCACCTCAACAACCTTATGATGTATCGACGAAGTATAGAAAACGACCTTCGTTTCGCAGAGCTTGATGAAGCCCGCAAACTGTTCTGCGGAAATGTCCTTATCAAGAGGAACGATCACGCCGCCAGCGGATACCGTTGCGATATATGCCGCGGCATAATCCGGATGGGATTCGCCGGAGACAACGCAGGTCGGCTCCGTGAGGCCGAGAGCGGTAAGCCCAGACGAAATGTAATTTACATGATCGAGCATGTCGCGATAGGTCACGACAGCCTCTGTTTTTGTAACTTTATCCTTATAAATATATCTTTCCTTGTCGCCGTATCTTTCAGCCTGTTTTACAACGCCGTCGTACAGAGAATCCATGCTGTACACGGTATGTGTCGGTTGCGTTTTTTTCATTAAATATACCCCTTCCCTTCTGTTTTTAGCGAGACCGTACTTATAATGATTATATTGCACTTATTTTCAACAAATACGATTATATATAAAAAGAAGGTTTTTGTCAAGTTTTTTTGCATATCGGCGGCATGTTTTTTCCCTGTAAAGTGAAATTTACTATTGATTTTTCCGATTTTTATGTTATAATATTATTCGTCCGTGCCGATGTGATGGAATTGGCAGACGTGACAGACTCAAAATCTGTTGCCCTCACGGGCATGCGGGTTCGACCCCCGCCATCGGCACCAAAGCACCCTTCGGGGTGCTTTTTCAGTTATATCCAATCTCCGCCGTCCGAAAGTCAAGCGGCGATTTGTCTTTCAGGAAAAGCACTTTCGTCCATCGCGGGGACTTACGTCCTGCATTTCCTCCGCCATGGAAACGAAATCGAAAAAACCTTGCCGCCGCTGCATTTTCAAGACAGCGGCGGTATTATTTTTATATTGATACATTTGTATAAAATATGATATCATGAGG
>DHMB01000093.1:0-4264 GCA_002405565.1 Clostridiales bacterium UBA4653 | reverse complement strand
CGGAAAGGATGTGATGTAAATGAAGAAAACAATTTCAATCGTTCTGGCGGCAATGCTGCTGTCGCTCTCATTCGGCATTTTCGCAAGTGCCTCGGGCAGACGCGTCGACGTCCGTGTAAACGGCAAAACAGTAACAGCGGATGTCCCGACCCAGCTCATAGGCGACACAACGTATGTTCCGATTTACAAATTCTGCTCCGCCGTGTCGCAGACAAAAAAGAGCTACGACGGCGCGACGAAAACGGCGACGATTACCTGTCGCGGCATAAACATTTACGCCACCTGCGGAAAGGACTACATAGTCGCAAACGGCAGATATATTTATTCGGGACTTGAAAACATCATCATCGACGGCACAATGCTCGTCCCCGTCCGCTCGATCGCAAAGGCGTTTGAAGCGGAGGTCACATGGAACAGTTCGGACTATTCCGTCGACGTAAAGGATTACGGAAAAACCATCGCCTCCGGCGACAGCTTTTATAACGACAGCGACCTTCTCTGGCTCTCGAGAATTATATATGCGGAGAGCAACACTGAGCCTTTCGAAGGCAAAATCGCCGTCGGCAACGTTGTGCTGAACCGCGTCCGCTCAGCGGAGTTTCCGGACACGATATATGACGTAATTTTCGATACAAAATACGGCACGCAGTTCACCCCTGTTGCAAACGGTCATATCTATAACACCCCCTCCGAGGACTGCATAATCGCCGCAAAAATATGCCTCGAAGGCTACACAATCTCGGACAGAATTCTCTATTTCATGGACGCAAAA
This sequence comes from Clostridiales bacterium UBA4653, assembly GCA_002405565.1. Classification (GTDB taxonomy): domain Bacteria; phylum Bacillota; class Clostridia; order Oscillospirales; family CAG-272; genus CAG-841. Next base: position 3,492 of record DHMB01000093.1, on the reverse strand, counting down.
GCCGCGTCGAACATGTGGACAGCGAGAAACCGCGAGTTTGCTTTCCTCATCGGAAATCATTCGTTCTATTATTGATTTATACAACTTTATAAAACAAAAAACGGAGTTGACAGCTCCGTTTTTCGTTTTTGCGTTTTATTTGTTTATCTTTATATCCGTGAAGTTTCTGAGGTTGCACTGACCGTATGTGTTGTCGCCGGCAGAGAGAAGTCTGCCGGATTTTGTGAGCGCGACGGTGTGGTTTCTGCCCGCGGCAATCGCAACGACGTCCTCCCATTCGGAAACGTTGCACTGACCGTAACCGTTATATCCTGCGGCAACGACCTTGCCGTTTGCAAGAAGACCGACGCTGTGATAATTTCCCGCCGCAACCGCGCGGATGTTCTGCCAGCGCGAAACCTCGCACTGGTCGTTTGCATTGTTACCGACGGCAACGCACGTTCCGTCAGATTTGAGACCGAGAGTGTGAAGTCCGCCCGAGGCAACGGCACATATGCTTCCCCAGCGTATGCCGCCCCAAGTGCCGTCCGTATTTGCGCCGACGGCAACGATTGTTCCGTCTGCACGCAGACCGACTGTATAGTTATAACCCGCGGAAATTGCAATGATACCGTCCCAGTCCGAAACGTTGCACTGACCGTATGTATTGTCGCCCGTGGCTACGCACGTGCCGTTTGAGCGCAGACCGACCGTGTGATGGTTGCCGGCGGCAACGGAAACTATCGAAGTCCATGAGGAAACATTGCATTGACCGTACGTCCCGTAGCCCGCGGCAAGAACCTTGCCCATCTCCGTAACGGCGACGGTATGAAGGCCGCCTGCGGCGATTGTCGACGATGAGGGCGCGAGGAAACGCGTCACAGAGTTTTCCCTTCTGTTGACCTTTATCATGTCAATGCTTGACGTTGTATAAAATGCGGATTCAGCCTCGCTCTTCATGGAGGGCTTTTGCGGGATATCCGTTATAAGAGTGTCCGAATCGATTCTGTCCGAAGAGTTTGAAAAAACGGATTTTATATTATTGCCCATGCCTTCGCCGCCTCCGATCTCTATCGACCCTTTGGACGAAGAAAGCTCCTGCGAAGGATATTGCGGCGGGTTTACCTTGCGCTCCGCCGTTGTAACTCCCATCGCTTCCACATGTTCATCCGGAGCTTCCGTCTCCGGCGCACGACGTCTTCCGCCGACGGGAGAATATTTATCGACAGGTGAACCGCCGCCGTAACGATTATTTTTTTCGATCGCCGAAACTCTTTCGGAAAGGGCGCGGAGCTTTTTGTTTTCCGCTTCAAGCGAGTCCGCCGCGCTCCCCGCAAGGAAGAGCGGTATCATAAGCATAACGGAAAGTATGGCATAGATCAGGAATACACAGGCAAAGAAAAGATTGCCCTCGCTGAAATATTTAAGAGCGGCGGCAAATCCCGCGACAGCTCCCACCGTGCCGATTATAACGGCTATCGTCTTTATCCTTCTACCCAGATTTTCCGACATGACTGTTTCTCTCCTTCCGTTTTCGTGTTTGTTTCGGAATTTATTACTGTTTTATATACGTTATCGATAATCACCCTGTAAGCCGCGCTTGTCAGGTGCATATATTCGTCATTCTGATATACTTTTTTAAGGTATCCGTCCTCGTCGCAGAGCATGCTGTGACTGTCTATATAGGTTATTCCCTTTCTCGCGCAAAGACCTTTTATCCATTCGTTCGCCTCGCAGACGGCTTGCTTTGATAGCTTTTTGTAATGAATGGTCGACTTATCGGAAAGCGGCAGTATAGACTGAACGAATATCTTCGTTTCGGGGCTGTTTTCCGTCACGGTGTCTATCATTTTTTCATAGACCGCGACGAACTTTTCCTCCGGCATAAAGCCTGCCCCGCCGGAAACGCCGAGCGTTATGACAAGAACCTTCGGCTTTCTTTCCTTTGCCGCGTCGGCTAAGGAAACCGACCTGTCCTCATCCTCAAAATATATGGGCTTGCCCTCGCAAACGGTTCTGAAAAGCACCGTGTTTGCTTTGCCCGTCCACACTCTTTCTTCGGGAATTCCGCCGCGCAGCTTCATATGCGCCGTCGTGGAATCGCCGAAAAAGACGATGTCGTTTTCATTTATCTGTGCGCCGCAGGCGGCATGACCGCAAACGGCTGAAAAAATCATGATTGCAAAAAGAATCATGATAAACCGCGAAGGTTTTTTCAAATTTATCGCATCCTTATTTATTTACTTTCGAGACGCGAGACCGTTTTTCCGTCCGAAACGATGATAACCGTTCCCATTTCGTCCGTGCGGAAAATGTTTATGCCCATATCGCCGAGCTTCTGCATTGTTTCCTTGTGCGGATGACCGTAATCATTGCCCTTCCCGCAGGAAATGAGCGCGATTTCGGGGCTTACGGCATTCAGAAACGCCTGCGACGACGATGTGCTTGAACCGTGATGTCCGACCTTGAGAACATTGCATTTCAGATCAGACTTTGAGAAGGCTTTGAGTATTTCCGCCTCGCTGTCGCTCTCCGCGTCGCCCGTAAACATAAACGATGTTTCCCCGTATGTCACCTTTGCGACTATGCTGTAATCATTTGTTTCCTTGCCGGCAAGCATGTTGTCCGAGGGGGCGAGGATTTTCATCTTCGCGTCGCCTATGTCAAGCGTCTGCCCGACTTCGGAGAAAATCACTTCGATGTTCTTCTTTTCTATGGTTTCAAGGATGTTCGTCCAGGTCTTGCCCGAATAATCGCAATCGGGTATCATGACGGTTCTGACAGTAACACTGTCAAGCACCTTCTGCGCCGCGCCGATGTGGTCATAGTGCGGATGTGTCAGAATGAGCATATCAAGCTCTTTTATTCCGAGAGAGGAAAGATAATCCGGTATCGTGTCGGGTCTTGTATTGTTCGGAGCGCCCGCGTCTATGAGGATATTCTTTACGTTTTTCCCGTCGGGTATACGCAGAAGGAACGAGTCCGCCTGCCCGACGTCTATCATATGTAACTGGAGCTTACCGTCGTCAAGCTCGGTGACAGTGCCCGTTTTATCCGGCTTTGCGACGCCGAGCGGGTCATCAAAAATACCGAAATACGCCCCTGCGGCAAGCACGAGCACAAGAACGATATATATGATTGATTTTATGGTTTTTACGCTCTTTTTGACGTTTTTCCTCTTTGCCACGGGTGAAATCCTCTCATTTTTTCAGATATACATTTGTATTATAGCAGAATATATTATACATTACAATACCAATCGCGCAAAAAATAAATATTTTTTCTTTCAAAATCTTTGTTTTGACTATTGACAAATGCCCCGCATTGTGATAAACTATTCGGGCACTTAAAAAAATGCGCCCATAGCTCAGCGGATAGAGTGCCCGGCTACGAACCGGTAGGTCGAGGGTTCGAATCCCCCTGGGCGCGCCAAAAGAAAAAGGACACCATCGGTGTCCTTTTTCTTTTGGCAGCAGGGATTCGAACGGAACGGTAGTGAATGACAGCCTTTGA
>DHMB01000012.1 GCA_002405565.1 Clostridiales bacterium UBA4653 | reverse complement strand
GTAAAGCAGGGAATTTACAAGCGACGAAAGCGACTTATCATTCGCCGGCGAAACCGCGCGCAATACCAAGTCCACTGTGAAAATCGCGGTGATTATGTAAAGTAATTTACTTGAAAACAGCTTGCGGAGCTCATATTTCAGGAGTTTTCCCATCAGCCTTCACCTCCCATCATGTTTATGAAATAGCTTTCAATGTCGCCGGAGAGGGTTTCAATTCCGCTGACGGAAAATCCGCCTTCAAAGAGTTTTTTGTTTATTTCGGCGCTTTTTTCGTTATGACCGGATATGACAACGGCTCCGCTGTCAACGGAGACGCAGTCATCGCCGTATTCCGCAGAGAGAAGCGCCTTGGCGCCGTCGACATTGTCCACGGTTATTTTTAGATTATGCACACATTTCTTTTCAAGGTCGGCCGCCGATATTTCTTCGACAAGAACGCCGTCGCGGATGATACCGTATTTTGTAACGACCTTTGAAAGCTCGTCGATAAGATGACTTGAAATGAGGAACGTTGTGCCTTTTTCGCGATTGAGCCTGAGAATTAGGTCGCGCATTTCTTTTATGCCCTCGGGGTCAAGACCGTTTACAGGCTCGTCGAGCACGATAAAGTCCGGATTGCCGAGAAGGGCAATCGCGATACCGAGGCGCTGTTTCATACCGAAGGAAAACTTGCTTGCTTTCTTTTTGCCGGTGTCTGTCAGCGATACCGCGCTGAGAGCCGCGTTTATATCGTCGTCGGTCGCGCCGTAAAGAATTGCAAAGCGCTTCATGTTTTCCCATGCCGAGCAATTGCCGAAAAGCGTCGGCTCTTCAATGAGAGAGCCTGTGCGCGAAAGGTTTGATTTTGTCAGCTTGCTTTCTCCGAAAAGCTCGATTGTGCCGCTCGTCGGAAAGATGAGGTTCAGAACAAGGCGCATGAGAGTTGTCTTTCCGGCACCGTTTTTGCCGATAAAGCCGTAAATATCGCCTTTTTCGATTGTCATTGAAACATCGTTGACCGCGGTTTTGTTTCCGAAGGTCTTTGTCAGATGTTCCGTTCTTAAAACTGTTTCCATTTATAGCCTCCCTTAATCAGATTATAATCATTATACATCAATCATCGATATTTGTCAACGTCATGCACATATTATGAACGGAAAGTCAGTTGCTCTGACTATTGACAGCATAAAGCGCTGATGTTATAATATGTATAAATCGTGCATAAAACAGCAGATATCTTATAATACGACATTTTGAAAGGAGACCCATTATGTCGCGGGAAGCTTATTCAAGAGAAGAAATTGAGAGGAAAAAACGGGAGATTATTGAGTCGGACGACGATAAAAATTGTCCGAAACCACCGCTGCCCGAATTGGGTGAGCATTCAAATTACATATTCATCAGCTATCCGCACAAGGATTATAAACAGGTCTATTGCGATTTGTGGGATTACTATGCCGAAGGCGTCCGTTATTGGTATGACAGAGGTCTGACGGCGGGTATGGACTGGGAAAAGGAAGTAAGGCAGAAAATCACAGACGCGCGTTGCAGCGGGATAGTATATTATCTTTCGGAAAACTCGTTTACGGACAGCATGGCATTTGAGATAGGCTGTGCACAAGAGGTCGCGCCCGATGACAGCCGCGGAGAGAGCGGAAGAAACTATTTCAGCATAAATATCGGCGGAAGACAGGTTATGGGCTTGCTTTTTGAGAGCCAGACAAAAGGGCTTATAAAAACCTCGCAGGATAAGGTCGCCATAATATTCAGCACATTTTCCGAAAAACGCACGTTTATCGGGCGGAGTAAAGATCCTTCGGATAAAAAACATATGAGCGCCGTAATTGAACAATTCAGAGACCGTTTTTCGGTTGTTGACTCTGTTGAGAGCGAAGCGCCGAAGCGCGGCGCGGCGCCGGAGTCCGAAACCTTTGATATCAAAAAGCGGCAGAACGGCAGCTATGCCGTTGTTGCGCTCAAGGATAAATCGGAAATGACGGTATTCGTTCCCGAAGGGGTAGAGGATATCGGCGAGGGAGCGTTTGAAGGAAGCGATGTTATAGAGGTTACTCTGCCGGAGGGGCTTATCAAGATAGGAAAAAGAGCCTTTGCGGATTGCGAAAGCCTTGAAAAGATAAATTTTCCGTCGACCTTGCGGATTATATCCGATGAGGCTTTTTCCGGTTGCACGAGCCTTGATGTTGATTTGCCGGAAAATATAAAAATCGGCGCAGACGCTTTCAAAGACACGCTTTGGGAGAAGGAAGAGCAACGGAAAAGGGAATACACCAAAGGCCTTGCTTGTGCGCCTAAGCAGTATACTCAAAAAATGGAGCAAGGAGTCAAGGATTTCGATTCCGGAGAACAGGCTGTTGAGCAACCAAAGGGTGATTGCTCGGATAAAGAAATGCTAGACGTTCTTGAAATATTGGATAAAAAAATCAGCGAATTCGGATCAAATGCAAATGCGACAACTTTTAATGAAATCCTCTCTGTGAAAGAAGTTCTTGATAAGAAGATTAACGCTATTCCCCTTGCAAAGAGAGGCAGATATAGCGAACCGTTATCAACTCTCAATCTGTATATAAATGCATTGAAAATACAGCTTGCCATTCCTGGTGTTGGTGTAGGCCAATTTGCAGGAACATATGTTCCTGCAATGCGTGCATCTGTTGCTAAAATGGCTTCTTTGGAGAGCTGATTTTTTGAAATACAGATTGTAGAAAAACACCGGTCACGCGGAGCTTTTGTTTTGCTATAATATTGTTTTCATCCGTTTTCCGAAAGCTCGATATATCCGTAGCCGTTTTCGTGGGTGACGGTGGCGCAGAGGTCGCCTGTATCAAAATAATAAAGCTCATAGACGAAGTTTTCGCCTTCCTCGCTCGTCTTTACCGCGACGAGCCTGCGGAGAGCGGCGGTTTCGTCATCCCAGAAATATAGGGCGTCAAAGCCGTCAATGCGCTTTGCGCTTTCGTTCCAACCGTGATAAAAGGGAAATTTGACCGCGTCAAGCGGCACAATTGAAGGGGGAACTTCTCCGTAAGCGGCAATGAGCGCGCCTCGCAACGCCCATTCGCTTTCCGTTACACCGGTGATGTGTTCGTGATAAAAATAGTTTTGCTCGGAGAGGTGGGTTGCGTTCATATTGATAATGCCTATGCGGCGGTTGCCGCCTGTTTTTACGACGTCCCCAAGGGCGTTTATACAGACGGTATCGGCTTTATAGCTCTTTTGATAGTCATATGTTTCGGATGCGCCGGCGATGATGAATATCAGCGCAAATGCGGCAGAGACGGAAATATATGCGGTGTGCTTGCTTTTCAGAATTGCGCGCAGGATTACGTCGAAGAGGAGCGCAGCTCCGACCATACTCGGAACGGTACCGCGGAGAGAAAACCAAGTGTTTCCGATGAAAAGGAATATTGCGGCAGGCGCGATTGCAAGGGCGAGCGCAACGACGACAGTTACCCACGGGTTCATTTTCGCAAACTTCTCGCATTTTGTCGTCTTTTTCATAAGGAAAACAAACGCCGCGCAGAGCACTATCGCCGCCACGAGGTAAAGATAATTATGCTCGGAGAATATCAGCCCGACTCCGCGCCAGAATCCCTTGACGAGCGTCAGAAAGCCGCCTTTGACGAACGCCGCGCCGATCTGCCTTGACGCATATTCGAGCTGCGTTGTCCAGAAGTATTTTGTAAAGGGAGAGACAATGTCGATACGTTTTGAAAGCAGTCCGTCGGCGCCGAAAACGGAAGTGAATATGAAATATATTGCGGCGTTTGAAAGGGATATCAACGCGATATACGCGCGCTTATTTTTGCGGACGGCAAATATTGCGGTGAAGATGACAGTCACAAGAAAAGAAACGATAAAAATCTGCTCGTACACAGAAAAAGCGAGCAACTGAAAAACGGCAAAAATCACAGCGCTCATCGGCTTTTTTTGCTCTGCAAAGTCAACAAAAAAGTAAAGCGAGACGGCGGCGAAAAACAATCCGCAGACTATTCGCGACGAGGCGGAAACCCAATATGTTCCCTCAAAACAGAGCGGGAGGAGGGAATAGAAAATGACGAAAAACACGCCTGTGCCGAAGTAACGTCTGAAAACTTTATAAAACAGCACAGCCGACGCCGCATAGAGAACGCTTATCAGCAGAACCGCAACTATCATATGGTTCCAGAGCGGGGAGAAAACGAAGAGGTCAAGTATTATCGCGAGCGGGCGTGACGAAAAAAGTCCCTGTTCACGTATGAGGCGCAGATAGTCATCCGACATTGCGTAATTATGATATTGTATATAGTCATCCGCCTGATATGCATATGAAAATCCGCAGAAAACAAACCGCAGAAAGACCATAATCGCAACGCACAAAAAGAGGCACAGGTCGCTATGAGACAATATAAAATCCTTGACTTTTTTCATATCCGCTCCGAAAAGTTTTTTATGGTTATATTATACCACAAAAGCCTATACATCTTCAAGAGCAAGGTCAAGATGAAAAAGTTTTTGTCATTCGCGGAAAGTTTTTTGCGCTCTGATATTGACAAATCGGCTGTATTGCGATATAATATTCTGCGCGTCGGATGATTGCGGCGCGGAAAACGAATATTTATCGGGGTGTGGCTCAGTTTGGTAGAGTGCTTGGTTCGGGACCAAGAGGCCGGAGGTTCAAATCCTCTCACTCCGACCAATAAAAAACGAAGGCGTTTGCCTTCGTTTTTTATTGCAAGAAGAGGATTTGAAGGGCTCGGAAGTGAATGACAGCCTTGGACGGCTGTCAGAGCCGAGCGTGACCGAGCGGCGTCGAGCCGCGAGAATCAAATCCTCTCACTCCGATTTTGGCTAAAAATGAGGGGTTTGTGTTGTCAAACTGTTGTCAAAAGTATAGTTGACAATAGCGGAAAAGTGTATTTTCGAGAGATAGCGCGGCGTGCGGAGGTAGTTCAGCCTCTCTTGAGAACCTTGAGCGTGCTGAATTTTGAGATTTTTTCTTCCGAACTTTTGATTATCCGCCCGATTGTTATATCGCATGCTCCGTCTGCTTTTATATTTGCATTTTCTGTTGTAAGCTTTGAGGCGGATATGTCGCCGCAGCCGGTTATCCCGATGCCTATCGAATGTACGTTGCCTCCGATTTTAATATCTCCGACGCCGTTTATACTTGCAGTCGCATCTCCGCTGATATCTTTGATGTCGATATCTCCGGAGCCTGTTACGGTAAGTTTCGGGTTGTTTGCGTGGCTACAGGAAAAATCTCCGGAGCCAGTTATTCCGGCCTTTAACATTTCGGAGACCTCTGAAACAGTAATGTCTCCTGAGCCGACTATCGAGGCATTACAGGTTTTGAAATTCGGTGCTGTAATATCCCCGCTGCCCGTTACCTTTAACGATGCGCTGTTAAAATCAACGTCGCACCTTACGTCATTTGAGCAACATGCGGAGACACAAAGCTCTTCTCCAACGGAAAATCCGGTCTTGATTGTTATTTTGTTTTCATTATGGCTGTTGCTGTTGCGATTCGGCGATTTAACCTTGAATTTGAGAATTTCTCCCAGCGCTTCAACAGAGAAAAGCGAGAGAAAAGTATCGGTGCCGACAGCTTCAAACGATGTCTTGCCGTCGGTCGCCTTTGATATTGTAACATTGCAGTTATATGCAAGAGAAAGGCTGATGCTTTTTATATCATCGTAGACTCCGCTGCATTTGCCGTCAGAGCCTTTGGGAGTGGGTTTTCTTTCAACTATATCGTTTATATCGTAAATTCTGATTTCACCCGTGCCGCGGTTGACAGCCGTCATAGTATTCAGATCTGCCGTACTGCCGTCCGAAAAAACAACGGTTCCGTCATCTCCTGTTTCCGAGACCTTTTTATCTGAATATATTGCTGCTTTTCCGTTTGAAATGACGAAATCAAGACTTTCATATTTGGGAGGGAGTGCCTCTTCGTCGATGTCGTCTGACGCTCCGAAAAGGTCATTGAGAGAAATGTTCAGCGCTTCGGATATTGCCGGTACAAGGGTAATGTCCGGATAGCCTATACCGTTTTCCCATTTAGATACCGCCTGCGCGGAGATACGGAGCTTTTCGGCGAGCTCCTCCTGCGTCATTCCGAGCTTTTTTCTGCATGATGAAATTGACTTTCCTATGTTTTTCATATTATACATAACCATTCGTCTCCTTTGTATTGTTTTGTTTTCATTGACTCTCATGCTCTTATCCGGATAAGCTCCTGAATCTGTAACTATTTTATCATAACGATTTTGTTTTGACAATAACCGCTCCGTTTATTATTTCGGGCGGTTCGGACAAGAACATCGGTATCCTGCTGCAGTTTTTCAACCTGCGGTTGTGAAACTGCTTTACAACCCGAAGTTTAGACGGGAATGGCGTAGCTGTCCGCATTTGAGAATATTTCTGCATAATCGCCGATAAAACATTGAATTCGTCAAGAAGAAAACCGACACATTACGCGTCGGTTTTTGCTTTGATCAGATTTTTGTCGTAAAGAGGTATTTGCCGGAGGTGAGCGTCTTTTTCGTGCCGTCGATAAGGGAAAGCTCAGCCGTCGTGCCGCTTGGAATTTCAAATTCGTAATGAATGAATTCCTTTCCGTAATACCATTTGGAGACAACGGCGCCGTGTGCCGTTTCAATTTTGCAGTTTACAAAGCCGAGCTTCTCCGAGGGCTTCGGTGAAAGGGAAATGTGCTCATAGCCTGCGCCGTCCGCAAGAGATTCTATTCCCGCAACGACTCCGTAAAGCCAATCGGCAACGGCTCCGTATGCGTAATGGTTGAAGGAGGTCATGCTTACGTCGCTGAAGGTGCCGTCCTCTTTGACGCAATTCCATCTTTCCCACATTGTCGTTGCGCCGTGGTTGACGGAATAGAGCCAGGAGGGCATTTTTTCCTGGAGGAGAAGGGTATATGCAACGTCTGTATAACCGTTTTCGGAGAGGACGTGAAGAAGATACGGCGTGCCGACAAAGCCTGTCGAGAGTCTGTCGCCGTTTTCGTGTATAAGCTCAACGAGCTTCGCCGCAACCTTCTTCCTGACTTCTTCCGTGCGATACAGCTTGAATTTCAGAACGAGCGTGAGGGATGTCTGCGTGATAGCGCGGACAATCTGCTGCTCTTTTGAGTTAAGCTCTATTCTGCACGAGACGTGCTTTGAGAGACACGGCAAACCGTCATCCATAAAGTTATCATTGAAAGCGATGACGATGTTTTCGTGCAACTTTTCGTATTCGGAAACGTCGTAACCGAGAACCTTACCCGCATTTATCAGGCACTGAACGGAATTTGCATACATTGCGGAAGCGATGAAGTCGTATTGTGTTGCGCCTGTGCAGCGCTGGTTGCCTTCGCCGTCCATTGCGAGCCAGTCGCCGTACTGCCAGCGATCTGTCCAGAGACATTCGATCGTTCCCGCGTGACGGATGTAGCTTATCCATTTTTCCATCATCGGATAGTTTTCGCGGAGCATTTCTTTATCGCCGTACGCAAGGTACATCTCCCACGGAACTATTGCCGCGCAGTCTGACCAGGCGCACGCAACGGCCTTTGAACGCAAACCGTTCGGAACGACTATCGGTATGCCGCCGTCGGTACGGAGGCTCTGCTCCGCGGCGCAGTCTGCAAGCCATTTGCGGAAGAACTTTTTAACATCGAAATTGTATGCGCCGGCGCGGCAGAAAACCTGCGCGTCACCCGTCCAGCCGAGACGCTCGTCTCTCTGCGGGCAGTCCGTCGGGACATCGAGATAATTGCTCCTCTGACCCCAGAGAACGTTGTGATAAAGCTGGTTTATTTTTTCGTCGCCGCAGGCAAAAAAGCCTGTGCGCTTCATATCGGAGTAAACGGCAACGGAAGTAAAGCAGTCAGGATCAACCGTTTCAAACGGATATTCTTCAAGGCGGATATATCTGTATCCCTGGAAAGAGAAGGAGGGCTTGAAAACGTCGTCGCCGCCGGAAAGAACATATTCGATTCTGTTCCTTGCGGAGCGCATATTTTCGCTGTAAAAATTGCCGTCGTTATCGAGAACCTCTGCATGCGTAAACACTATTCTGTCTCCGCGATTGCCATGGACGCGAACTTCAACGTAGCCCGTCATATTCTGACCGAAGTCTATGACCTTCTCGCCCTTCGGCGTGATTATTACCTGCATAGGCGCGATTCTTTCGTGCTCGCGGACGAACTCTCCCGTTTGCGCAAAGAGCTTTGTTTTGACGGTTTCGTCGACAGCGGCTTTGCCGAGGGAAACAATGTCCGCCGTCATATCGACGGTCTCTCCGTGATATATTTCGGAATCTATGATATGAGAAGTATGAACGCTCCACGTTCCGTCTGTGCAGAAGCTTTCCTTTGAGCCGTCCTTATATGTGACGTCAAGCGAGCAGATGACGCTCATATGGTCTGCATAGAGATGATTCCATTCGTCCCAGGTCAGATACCCGACAGCCCAGCCCTTGCCGGCTGTCAGCGCAAGCTCCGCCTTCTTTCCGGAGAGCATTTTTGTGACGTCGTATTTCTGATACTGCGTGTGAACGTTTCCGCTTGTCCAGCCGGGGGTGAACAGCGCGTCGCTTACGCGGCTTCCGTCGATTTCGGCAAAGTAAAGTCCCATTGCGCTTGCGCAGAGGGTGGCCTTTTTGACTTCGCCGGAAAGGGAGATTTTCTTTGAAAAAGTGATGACTCTGTTGTCCTTGTTCTTCGGGGAGTATATCCATTTTGCGTTTTTGTTCATAGATGAGTTACCTTTCGATAAGCCTGCGGCGGTCATGCCGCTTATTCTGTGACAAGTGTATCACGGTTTTATGAAAAATTCAAGGTTTTTCGTGACATCCGAAGGGAAGCGCGCGCAAACTTTTTCTTCGCGAACCCAAACGCATATCCGCGCGACTGCCGGATTTGTCGGACGTCGGATGAAAAATCAAAAATATATTGGAAATTGCCCAAAAAACTTCGTCTATGGCTTGCGTTTTTAGTGTATATATGATATAATCACGGATGAAATAAAGGCGGAAGCCCGAATATCACAAATCAATTTTTTTACGGAGGAAATCCACATGGAACAGAAATTAACTCCCTTGTTTACGCCCTGGAAAATCGGCAATTGCGAGATCAAAAACCGCATAGTGCTGACGAGCATGGGCGGCACTGACCTCTTCGGCTGGATGGAAAACAACCATTTTGACAAGGACGGCGCACGTTTTATCCTTGAAGTCGCAAAGAACAATGCGGGACTTGTAATGCCCGGTTGTCAGCCTGTGTACAACCCGATGTTTGGTCAATGGCTTTACAAAAACAAGAAAATGTATGAGGATCTGAAAAACTGGATGCCCGAATTTCATAAAACGGGCGCAAAGCTCTTCGTTCAGCTGACTGCTGGCTTCGGCAGATCGTTTACGATAAGCTCCATGATGGAAACCCTCTATACAAACAAGTTCCTCCGTGTTATAAGCAAACCGTTTATGGATCTTGACAAGATAACGGCGAGCGCAAGCCCATCCCCGAACCGCTGGTCGGATAAGGTACCGTCGAGAGAGATGACGAAAGAGGAGATACAGCAGTTTATCGACGCTTTCGCAAAATGCTCGAAGATGCTCCGCGACGCGGGCGTTGACGGCGTTGAGGTGCACGCTGTGCACGAAGGGTACCTGCTTGACCAGTTCACCCTCAAATACGTAAACAAGCGTACGGACGAATACGGCGGCTCGCTTGAAAACAGATACCGTTTTGCCGCAGAGATCGTCAAGGCGATAAAGAGGGAATGCGGAAATGATTTCCCGGTTTCTCTCCGTTACAGCGTCGTTTCAAAGACAAAGGGCTTCAGAGAGGGCGCGCTTCCGGGCGAGGATTATGTTGAAGTCGGACGCGATATGGCGGAATCTGAAATTGCGGCAAAATACCTGCAGGACGCAGGCTACGACTGCCTCAACTGCGACAACGGTACATATGACGCCTGGTACTGGGCGCATCCTCCGATATATATGCCCGAAAACTGCAACCTTGCGGATGTTGAGCATATAAAGAAATTCGTTGATATTCCCGTCATCTGCGCAGGCAGACTTGACCCGAGAGTTGCGGCAGAATCCGTTGCCGAAGGCAAGCTCGACGGCGCCGGCTTTGCACGTCAGTTCCTCGCGGATCCCGAATGGATAACGAAGCTGACAGAGGGCAGAGAGGACGATATCAGGCCCTGTATCCTCTGCCATAACGGTTGCTTCAATATGTGTCATTACAAGGGCGTGCCGAACGATCAGGATCTTTCGGACAGCCTGCATCTTGCCCGCTGTGCCGTCAATGCAGAGATGATGCAATGGAACAAGCATTACATAGAAGAAGCGAAGGCTTCAAAAACGGTTCATATCGTCGGCGGAGGTATCGGCGGTATGGAGGCGGCGAGAGTGCTCAGACTCCGCGGCCATAATCCTGTAATTCACGAAAAATCCGGCGAGCTCGGCGGCGCGTTCATTGCCGCAAGCGCAGAGTCATACAAGGGAAAGCTCCGCGACCTTCTCGCCTGGTATCGCAGACAGATGGATAAGCTCGGTATTGAGGTTCATCTCAATGACGAGATAAAGGATATTTCCGTATTCGGTTCGGCTCCCGTTATAATTGCGACGGGCGCAACCCCGCGTTACCTGCGCAGAGTCCCCGGATATGAAAAAATGGTTGAAGCCTGCGATTTCCTCCTCGGAAAAGAGGTCGGAGAGACGGTTGCTGTCATCGGCGGAGGACTGACCGGCTGCGAAATCGCATATGAGCTTGCTCTCAAGGGCAAAAAGCCGATAATCGTTGAAATGAAGGACGACCTTGTCAGTCAGAAGGGCGTTTGCCTTGCAAACTCGTCTTATCTGCGCGAATGGTTTGCGCTGAACAAAGTGCCGGTGTATCTTGAAACGTCGCTCAAAGAAGTTAAGGACGGAGCTATTGTCTGCCAGAAGAAGGACGGAGAAAACGTCGAGATCGCTTGCGATTCCGTCATCAGCTGCGCAGGTTATATCCCCGCGCCGCTTGCGGAGAGCAAGGGCAATGTTTACCTCGTCGGCGATTGCGAAAAGGTCGGCAATCTGCGCTCGGTCGTATGGAAGGCATACGAAGTTGCGATGAAAATATAAGAAAGGCGGTAGCTTTATATGGAATATAAAATGAAACTGACAGAAGAGCAGTCCGCGATACTCGGCGGAAGCCGCGGAGAAACGATGGCAAAGGTTATGGAGACGCTCGTCCGCTACGGCGAGCTCTTCGGCGCCGATGAGATGGTTGCCGTGACGAGCAAGTATAATCACCTTGTCACCTCGTTCGGATTGAAAGCGCTTGCTCCCGTTTATGCGCTTATGGATCAGCTTATCGAGGCGGGAGCCGTTTCTGCGCAGAAGTTCTCCGCAGACCCCCGTCCGCTTGACAAGAACGTTCCGAGCAGCCTTATTCAGGATCTTGTTTTCAAGAAATTTATGTATTCTAAGCAGGATTTCTATGAGGGTCAGCTTGAAAAGCTGGGGCTTATGGATAAGGACGCCTTCACCTGCACCTGCTATATGGATGAGGTCGGTAATACGCCGAAAAAGGGAGATATTCTTTCGTGGTCGGAATCGTCCGCGGTTGTTTATGCAAATTCCGTTCTCGGCGCGCGTTGCAACAGAAACTCCGGAATTATCGATCTTATGGGATCGATCGTCGGCTATGTTCCGTCGTTCGGTTTCCTGAAAGACGAGGGCAGACGCGCGAGCTGGATAATCGAAATAAAGACGACGAAAAAGCCGGAGGCGCAGCTTCTCGGCTCGGCTGTCGGAATGAAGGTTATGGAGGATGTTCCTTATATTAAGGGGCTTGATAAGTGGCTCGGAGGCAAACTCGACGACGCTGCAAAAACATATCTCAAGGATTTCGGCGCGGCAACCGCGTCAAACGGCGCTGTCGGTCTTTATCACGTTGAAAATATCACGCCGGAGGCTGTCGAGCTTGGCGAGTCGCTCATAAAAGAGGACGCAAAGGTTTATGTCATCGATGACGCGGAGCTTAAGCGCGTTTACGACAGCTATCCCGTCATCTGGAAGAACAAGGACGCAAAGCCGAAGCTCTGCTTTATGGGTTGTCCGCATATGAGCCTTAACCAGCTTATCACCTGGACGGAAAAGGTTGAAGCGGGACTGAAAGAAGCGGGAAATGCGAAGGTTGTCATTCCGACGGTATTCACGGCGGCTCCGGGCGTTCTCAAGGAATTTGAAAAGACGCCTTATGCGGAGAGACTCCGCAAGACGGGCGTTATAACGAGTTATATCTGCCCGCTTATGTATATGAACAACCCGCTTTGCGGCGGTGACACAAGCAACGTCATCACCTGCTCAAACAAGCTCCGTACATATACAACCGCACGTTATTTCACAACTGACGATATCACCAAGATCGCTGTCAAGGGAGGTTTTTGATTATGAGCAAGACATTCAAAGGACGTCCTGTTGTAGCAGGCACAATCAATAAGGGCGAGGCTGTTGTTTCTCATAACGGTGTAAACACCCTTGCAACATTCCAGAAAACCGCTCTTATGCACGATATTCCGATCATCGGCAAGGACGAGGTTATCGGCTCCGACCAGAACAACCCCGACGTATTCGGCAAGAATCTCACAGGCAAGGTGCTTTGCCTGCCCCAGACCATTGGTTCGACAACGGGCGGTATGGTTCTCTACACCGTTTGTGCACTTAATATGGCTCCGGCGGCAATGCTTTTCTCACTGCCGATCGACTCGCTTGCAGCCGCAGGCGTTATCCTCTCCGACGTTTGGACGGATAACACAATCGTTGCCGTTGACTCTCTCGGCGACGAGTTCCTTAACGCTGTAAAGGACGGCGACAAGATCACCGTTAAAGAGGACGGAACAGTTATCGTTGAATAATTATTAATTTTCGGAACCGTCGGCAGAGTTTTTTCTGCCACGGTTCTTTCTTTTCGGAGGGCTGATATGGCAAATATCAGAATAGACAACGCATCCGGTGATATGTTGAACATTCGGCTTGACGGGAACGAATATTCACTTCCCGAGGACGAAAGCCTGACGATACAAAACGCCCAAAAGGGGCGGCATATGCTCACCGCATCTAAGTCAAGGCGTATCGGCAGGAATGACGAACATTCCGAAAGCGATGTGCCGAAGCTGCCGTCGGATGATGAAAGTCAGTATATTTTGCTCGACAGTGAATTTGAGATTGAAACCAATTCGTCAAAAGCGGTTCTGACGGTCAGGAACAAACCGACGCTTGTTGAAAAGGTCGGAGTTGACGCACTTTTTTCGGGCTGTGATATTGAGATAAGCGGCGGAAAAACGATCGGTTTAAGGCAGAGCTTTGCAGGGCAGGGCGAAAAGAAAAAGTTTATGAAAAAGCAACTGAAAAACGCCTTTTTTCCGATCGGAATCGGTATCGTGATTTTCACGGTTCTGGTTATTATCGCACTGGCGGCGAATATCTCGGGCAATCCCATAACCCTCGGCGGCAGGAAATTTACATACCCGTGGACATTCGGACTTGCGGGAATTGACCTTATATTCATAGGCTATTTTTCGTTTATGCTGAGAAACATTCTGATCGCCGCAAAAAAATATAAAATCTGAGGAGTTGTCGCACGTTTCGGCGGCAGCTCCTTTAAAAATTTGCAAAAATTTTTGTAAAAAAAGAGAAATTCGGTTTAATTGTAATTTTTGGCGGATTTCAAGTATACATCCGCAGTCTTATGAGTTATAATGAAAAAAGATTCCGAAAAGGAGAGTCAAGATGAAAAAACGTTTGCTTTCAGTCCTTATGATCGTCGTTTTGCTGATGGTCAGCTTTTCTCTGCCCTCTTTTGCGGCTACGGCGATGAAACTGACGGGTGCTACGTACCCGACGGTGCTCAAAAAGGGCGATCCTTTTGTCGCAAGAGGAGTTATCACCTCGGACTGCGATATTCTCGAGGTCGTTATCGGAGTTTACAATTCGAGCGGCAAGGCGGAATTTGAATATACGGGACTACCCGGCGAGAAAAGCTATGATATAAATAATGTCGACTATCTTCTGTCGTTTTCAAAGCTGCCGACGGGAACATTTACATATAAAATCGTTGCGACGGACGAAAAGAGCTCAAAGGTTGTTCTGCTGAACAGGAGCTTTACCGTCAACACCACCGGTAAGGTGAGCACAATAAAGCTCACCGACGGAACCTCCCCTGCCGATTTCACTCAGGGTGAGGGTTACAGCGT
>DHMB01000155.1 GCA_002405565.1 Clostridiales bacterium UBA4653 | reverse complement strand
CTTGTTCAGTTCGGCGTGGCAAGGGAAGACTTTATAAAAAACAGGCAGATACCTTATCTTGAAAAGGCGGGATTTAAGGAAACGCTGGCGTATGAGTGGCTTCAGCTCGGCAAAAGTTACGTTTGCAGCGGCGCCTTCGACGATGCTAAGGCTGCGTTTGAAAAGGCGAAAGAGACCGTGCCGGAGGAGAACATATATCATTCTCTTGCAGATGAATCTATCGCGCTGGCGGACGTTATTGCCGGACTTGGAAGCGAAAACAAGAAGAGATACCGTATCGAGACGTGTGCGTTTGATATTCGTAGAATCGGCGGAGGGCTTTGCTTCTGGGGAACGGAATACGGCGTTTCAGAGGGCTGGATAACATCAACCCTTTACGGAGCGGACGATATTTTCCGCAATGCGTCGTATTGCGACGGGAAATTTCTACCTTCGGCGCTTTCCCCGGGAGAAACGGTCACGGGGACGGACGGAACGACCGTCACATACGAAAGCGACGGAGAGACGGTCGAGACGCCTTGCGGCACGTTTGAAAACTGTCGCCTTGTAACAACAAAATATTATGATGAATACGAAGGGCTCCGAACCTTCAGAACATATTATAAGGACGGGGTCGGTATTGTAAAGCAGATAATTTCCGGTTTTCCCGCTTCCGAGGAGAGAATCCTCTGCGGCTTCAGAATTGCCGGAGGAGAGGGAATTCTTCCGCTCGCCGTCGGCAACAGCTGGGAATACCGCTCGGATTACGATGACGATACCGTCAGACTGCACCTGCGCTTTGCGGTAACGTCGGCGACGGAGACCTCAGCCGTCATTGTGTCGAGAAAGGAATCCGAGCGCCTGAAATATGATGACAATTCCTGGATGGATATGATGCGCCTGATACGCAGCGACTATTGGACGGAGGAAAACGGAATCGGAGATGTTTCATATGCCATCGATCGGGCGGAGGCGCTTGCGGACACCCCGTTCCGCAAAGCGTTTACAAAGGCGGCGATCTCAGTTGCCAGAAGGATAAGGGACACGGACGCAAAGGCAACGCCTGACGCAAAGGCAACGGGACACTGGAACTTCTTTGTCTATGGAAACGTGCGGAAAAAAGACGGCCGGGCAGATATAAAACGCAATGGGGGCTGGAGCTTTGAGCTGAAAAGCACAAATGACAGCGTCGGCTGCAATATGACGCTTTATAACGATGTTTACGGTTTGCTTTCGTCTTCGGCAAATGCACTATGGTCTGACGAGTGGCGCGTCGGCGCCGAGCCGACCGTCGAATTTGACGATGTAGATCATATAAAATCGAACATCCGTTGCGAAAAAAGCGAGCCGATAACGACGAAAGCCGGCACTTTTGAAAACTGTATCAGGTTGACGATAAACACGACGGGGCTTGAAAACAGCATAGGACATCAATACAGGGGCTTCGGAAAAACATATTATTTTGCGGAGGGCGTCGGCATAGTGCGTGCGGATTTTGAATGTCTTTGCGGAGTGAAAACCGTTACCTATGAGCTTACCGAATACGAAGGCACGGGAGAAGGGTATATGCCGCTTGAGGACGGGATGATGCGTCGGTATGACGGTATGGACATACCGGACGGATACGTTTCTTATGCTGTCTATACCTATGCAAAGGGAGATGACGGAGAGCTTGTCATCTTTGAGGACAGATGCGGAATTCGCATAACGCCGCCCCGTATGACGGACTACTGCGATATATGACGAGCTTCGCGAGGAGGAGTTATGGGAGAATAAAGAGCACTGGAAGTCAAGAGCGCTCCGCGACGTGAACAACCTTCGCATAATGGTGCATTATCTTGAACGCAACCAGAGGTATATCGGAAAGCCGGACAGAGCCGTGGCGTGGCATAAGCACGTTATAAAGCTGCTTGAGAGCTTCGGCGATGACGGCGAGGTTCCGCCGGCGTGGAAAAAGAAATATTACCGCTCGCATTTCATATGCGGAACGGCGCTTTTCGGAGCGGGCAAAAGAGACGAGGGCTTTGAATATATCGAAAAAGCCTTTGAACTCTGCAAGCAGGCTGCCGAGGTTCCGGAAAATGAGCCGCTTGACGTCGGCGCGGAGCACCTTTTCGGAGGGATAAAGCTGATTCCGGCAACGGGCGTTATCGTTCTTCCGGACGGAGGAAAAGACATCTGCAGCGAGTGGCCGTACTATTTTTCTTCCGGCTATATGTATTACGCTATGACGGCGAAGCGCGGCTGGGAATGGTTCAATTCCGTCCGCGGAGACGAACGCTTCATAGCGCTTATTGAACGCGCAAGAAAGCTCGCCGAGGAAGAGAAGAACTGAATATATCAAAAAAGCACCTGCCCGGGCGGCGGGTGCTTTTTGTCTGCGGTTGGTCACGAAAAAATGCGGCGCTTTGAAAAAAATCGCAGTTTTACATTATCAGCCCTTTTCGATTTACAAAAACAGTAAAGGAGTTTTGTGCAATGTGACGATAAAACAAAAAAATAATCGAAAAAAAACGTCAAAACATTCAAATAAAGATTGACAAACTATGAACACGATGATATTATTATAGTACACAAAACGATATTATCACCCGACGGGTGCTAATATAAATAAATTTAAGTTTTTGGAGGCTATATGAAAAAAATAGTAGCATTGGCACTTTCCCTCGTCATCGTTCTCTCTTGCCTTATGCTCACTGCTTGCGGAGGACAGAAGAGCGAAGTTCAGAAAATCATTGAAGAAGCTCAGACAATGACCCTCGAAGAGCTTGCGATGAAGGCTTATGAGGAATCAAACGGAAAAACTTTCTCGGCAGTCGGTAACTCAAGCCGCGGTAAGACAGCGCTTCCTTTCTTTATTGAATACGTAAACGAAATCGCCGCAAAGAACGGCAAGGGCGAATACAAGCTTGAGTATGCTTGGCAGCAGCCGAAGAACAATACAATCTTCGAAATGCTCGAAACAGACTCTAAAAAGGCTCAGGGCGAATTTTCAATGACGCTCATTCAGGACGGTAACCAGATTGAAAGCAAGATGGTTCAGCCCGGCATTCTCGATACATTCATCCCGAAGGATTGGGCAGAAGCAAACGGCACAACAGCAAAAGACTATAAAGGCTATCTCGCTCTCCAGACGCTCAACAAAGTGTTCATGTATAACTGCACGGGCGACAAGACATATAACAACATATGGGATTTCGTAGCTGAAGGCGAACACGGTCTCTTTATGGATATCGACTCCGAGATCGTCGGCAGAAACTTCCTCTATATGCTCACAAAAGACGAATACGCAAAGAGCCTTAAGGACGCTTATGACGCCCTCGACGCTGACGACAAGGCTTATGTCGACAAGGCTATATCCGCTGTTGAAGCGAAGGCAACAGAGCTCAAGCTCGGCGACAACGGCAAATATGCTCTCGCATGGATCAAGCTCTGGGTTGAAAGCTACAGCGCTCAGACAGACGACGGCCCTATCTGCAACATGCTTGTTGATAAGTCCGCAAAGGATCAGTTCGGTCTTCTCGTTTATTCGAAACTCCGTTCCGTTACAGAGTCCGACTCCGTTTCAAAGAACAACGTTAAGGTTGCCGCTTATGAAGACGGTTACACAGGTCTCGGCGGTTACGGTTACTGCCATTACCTCTTTGTCACAGACAACAGCCCGCTTCCGTGGACAGCTTGCGCTTTCATCGCGTACATGACATGCACACAGAAGGGCTTTGAGGCTTGGGGCAAGGACATCGGCGGTTACTCATCCAACCCCACGGTTGCAAAGGCAAATGAAGAAGCTCATCCCGACCACGTTACGGGCGAAAAAGACGGCGCAACATACGACGTTCTTAAAGACCGCGGCTTTGAATGGTGGGAAGGCAGACTCGCTATCGAGGATCCCGAATACTGCGCAAAGGTTGCATACACAGTCGGATCTTGGATAGACACTCTCAAGAAGTACGGTAAATAATCAACCGATCAAACTCCGACAAAAAAACAAATCTGATTATCTGCACGGAGCCGAGAAATATCTTGGCTCCGTGCCGGAGGTTTTATGACAAATGATACCGGATATCAAAGATCGAACGCAAGGCGGATTCGGTCAAACAAGTTGAAAACATTTTTCATGCAGCCGCACAACATAATTCTTGTTGTGATGGGCGTTTTATGTACTATAACGACGGTTACGCCGATTATAGCGATAGTCGAAGACACGCTCAAAGTCCACAGAGGCACAATTGAGACGTGGTGGGCGGGGAAGCCCTCCGGCTATTCCTTCGTAAACTACATCCAGCTTTTCACGGGTGAGCTTGCGAAAACAAACCTTTGGACTCCGCTTCTGAATACAGTCGTCGTTGCGTTTTTCTCATGCTTTACGGCGATACTCTTCGGCGGACTTTTTGCCTTCCTTGTGACAAGGACAAACCTCAAATGCAAAAAGTATCTGAGTTCAATTTTCATCTTCCCGTATATCATGCCGCAGTGGACGCTGGCAATGGTATGGAGAAACCTTTTCAACAGTAACGCTGTGACACATACGAGCGACGGACTTTTTGCCGCGCTTTTCAATATTCATATGCCCTCGTGGTGGTGTCAGGGAATTTTCCCATGCGTTATAGTGCTCGGACTGCATTATTCCGCGTTTGCGTATATCCTCATCGGCGGTATTTTCCGCAATATGGACGCAAACCTTGAAGAGGCGGCGACGATACTCGATACGCCGAAGCATAAAATAATGTTCCGTATAACCCTTCCCATGATAAAGCCCGCCATTCTTTCAACGGTGCTCCTTGTGTTCGGAAGCTCAATGGGAAGCTATCCCGTTCCGCATTACCTCGGTCTTTCGACCCTTTCGACAAAATATATCAGCATGAAGGGCACATACACTGGCGAGGCGAGCATACTTGCCGTTATAATGATGGTCATGGGCGTTATAATTCTTATTCTCAACCAGCAGAGCCTGAAGAGCAGAAAGAATTATACAACGGTTACGGGCAAGTCCGGTCAGATATCGAAAATCAACCTCGGCAAAGCGGGGAAATATATAATCGCGATAGTTCTTATAATATTGACGTTCTTTACGAGTATTTACCCGATAATCTCGTTTGCGTTTGAAACGTTCCTTCCGAACCCCGGGGATTACAGCTTCCTCAAAACATGGGATCCTTCAAACCTCACGACAAAATGGTGGCTCAATAATGACCCGAAGGGCGAATACGGCATGTACGGTCAGCTCGGTATGCTCTATAACTCAACGATCTGGTCGTCATACAAGGGAACGATGATTGTTTCCGTTCTCTGCGCGCTCGTTGCGGGAACCCTCGGAACGCTCATCGGCTATGCCGTATCGAAAAAGCGCAGAAACAAGTTTGCAAACTATGTAAACAATATAGCGTTTATCCCGTATCTGCTCCCGTCGATTGCCGTCGGCATTGCTTTCTTCAAGCTGCTGTGCAACGAATATTTCAGCCTGTACAACACTTATGCATTGCTTATAATCGTCGGAACGGTGAAATATATTCCGTTCGCAAGCCGTTCGTCACTCAACTCCATGCTTCAGCTCAGCGGCGAAATTGAAGAATCGGCAATCATTCAGGACATACCCTGGATAAAGAGAATGTTCCGCATTATTATTCCGATACAGAAAACATCAATTCTTTCGGGATATCTTCTCCCGTTCACAACGTGTATCAGAGAGCTGTCTCTGTTCATGATGCTCAGCGGTATCGGAACGATACTTTCAACAACCATGGACTATTTCGATGAGATGGGGCTTGCCGCATTTTCAAGCGGTATGAACCTTATCCTGATAGTCACCGTGCTTATATGCAACGCCGTCATAAACAAGCTGACAGGCGCAAGTCTTGACAAAGGAATCGGAGGTTAATTATGCCGGAAATCATTCTTACAGACGTCACAAAAAGATGGGGCAATTTCTATGCCGTTGAACATCTTGACCTTAAAATAGAGGATAACGCTTTTGTTACGCTTCTCGGCCCCTCGGGCTGCGGTAAAACGACGACTCTCCGCATGATAGCGGGTCTCGAAACGCCGACAAGCGGCAGAATAACCATCGGCGACAAGGTCGTTTTTGACAGCGAAGAGGGAATAAACGTCCCCGCAAACAAGAGAAAAGTGGGCTTTCTTTTCCAGAACTATGCGCTCTGGCCGAACATGACGGTTTATCAGAACATCTCGTTCGGACTTTCCAACGTAAAAGAAGCGCTCCCGAAGATATCGTTTGAGGCGAGAGAGGCAAATAAGCTCGTAGCTATCCTTTCTCAGCCCGAAAAGCTTGTTTCGCTTCTCGGCGAATGTCTCGGCAAGGACGGCACGGTCGATACGGAAAAAGCACAGCTCAAACTTATAGACACATATACCATCTCGGTATTCACCGCAAAGAAAATACTTTCTTACGGGCTTGACAAAAATTCCGATCCCGCCGCGCTTGCAAAGAGCATTACAGACTCGCTCATGGCAAAGATTGCGGACGAAGAGGCTGTCGCCGCAAAGCACGGCTGCACGCTGAATTCCGATTTTGAATATGTAAAGGACGGGGAAGTTGTCACCTCGGTGAGAAAGCTCACGAAAGAGGAAATTGACCTTTCCGTTCGCAGAGTTTCGAGAATAGTCAAGATAGGTATGTTCATGGATCGCTATCCCGCGGAGCTTTCCGGCGGTCAGCAACAGAGAGTTGCAATCGCGAGAACGCTTGCTCCGGAGCCGACGGTGCTCTTCATGGACGAACCGCTTTCAAACCTTGACGCAAAGCTCCGCCTTGAAATGAGAAGTGAGCTCCAGAGACTTCATCTTGACACGGGCAGTACGTTTGTATATGTTACGCATGACCAGATGGAGGCAATGACGCTTGCGACAAAGATATGCCTTATCGACAACGGCGTACTTCAGCAGTATGACGCTCCGCTCACGGTTTACGGTAAACCCGCAAACACGTTCGTCGCGGACTTCGTCGGAAATCCGCAGATCAACTTCATCGAAGCGGAAGGCGGACAGACGGGCGAGGGAATCGAAGTTTCCATTCTTGAAAACGCGGCTCATGCGACGTTCCGTTCTGTCGGGCTTGACCTTGCCGAATGGCAGAAAAACGACAAGGCGATTGACAGAGCCAAAGAGGCGCTCAGGATTGAAAGGGCACGCGATAAGAAGAACGTTGAAAAGGGCAATAAGGATGTCAAATTCAGATGTCGTATAGCCAAGGTCGTGGAAACGGAAATCGAAGATGAAAAGCCCGCAACCGACAGAGACTTCGTCATAGGCGTACGCCCCGAGGCGATAAAGATATCCGATGGCGGCAGGCTGGAAGGCGAAATATACAGCGCCATGCCGACAGGCATGGAGACGACCGTCAGAATAAGAGTCGGAAATCTGCTTCTCACGGGCGTTATCTTCGGCGGAATAACTTACGGTATAGGTCAGACAGTCCGTTTTGACATAACAGGCGACGACATAATGCTGTTCAGCGCCGAATCCGGCAGACTCATTGCGACAGGCTCGCTTGACGTAAAATAAGATATTCAAAAATAAAAAAGCACTTCGGACGAAGTGCTTTTTGCTTTTTTGTTTAACCTTTCACGCAATACGCAGGGTCGATTTTGCAGAGCTCTTTGTAAGTATCGATCTCGGCGATGTCGTCAAAGGTACATTCGCGGACGGTTATCTTGTATTGGTCGGGGAAGTAATCGAAGGCGACCTGATCCCAATAGCGTTCTTTGCCGCCGGGGAAATTATAAACCTGCTCGATATGCTTTGAGAGGCGCGCGCCGTCTGCGTCGTTCCAATAAGATATGCCGAACATATGGAAACAGTTGACTCCGCCTATCGACATTTTGGATATATATCCGTTTTTGCAGGTGAAACACCAGTCATCCGTTTTTTCGACGGGAACGCCGAGGTAATTCGTCGAATATTGATACTTCTTTATAAGGTCGTGATTATAGAGAAGCAGGTCAGCTTCGCATATGTATGCGTTTTGCAGGTACTCTCTGGCGCACATTATCGATGAAATGTTGTTCGCTTCGTTATAAAAGGGGTTATCGATGAGCTTTATCGTCGGATATTTGGCAAGCAACTGATCGAACTGCTCCGAAAGGTAACCGCGGACAAGGTATATCTCCGTTATTCCGACGCCGACAATCGCGTCGAGAAGGCTGTCTATAATGCGTTTGCCGTTTACACGGACGAGGGGCTTCGGAGTGTTCAGAGTTACGGGAACAAGTCGCGAACCGAATCCCGCCGCCATTATTACCGCACGCTTGACGCGATACGGTTCAAGCGCGTCGAGCCCTGCCTTTGTGACATTCCCGTTTTCGCAATAGCCGAGGGAAATGAGCTCATTTGATATCTTGTTTACAGCCCCGAGGGACATCCCCGCTTTTTTTGCCAGCGCACGCTGGGTCGACGCGGGCGAATGTTCCATTTCGGAGAGCAGATCAAACTGTTTTTTTGTCAGCATAGGTTTACCTTGATCCCGATCTGCGGAGTTTGCCTTTGAGCAGACCGATGATACCTTTCATCAGAAGATTTACGAAAAGAATTATAAGCGCAACTATCGCAGGCGGCGCAAGCGACGTCTGGGACGCGTCAAACTGCGGAAGCATGAGAGCGAAAAGCTCGGTTTTGTAATTGGTGAGGAACGACACCGCGGAAATTGTCATCATTGAGTTGACGAAGAAGTACGCAAACATTTCAAGCAGTGTGCTGATTGTCTGCGGCGCAATGACGTCGCGCAGAAGACGCACATTTCCGATTCCGAGCGTCGCGCCGACGGCTTCAAGTTCCGGCGGGAGCTTGCGCAGGCTGTTATAGACCATGAGATAGGGCGAAGCAAAAAAGTGTATTATGTTTACGAGAATTATAATCGCAAACGTGCCGTAAATAAATGACGTTTTGAAGAACAGCACATACGAAAGACCGAGCACTATGCCGGGGATTGCGAGAGAGGTTATCGAAAGCAGGTGAAGGATTTTCGAGGCGGGAGACTTTATTCTTGCCGTCACATATGCGCAGACGAACGCGCAGAGCGTGCCGACCAGCGCCACTATCAGCGCAACGATAACCGAGTGCGAGAGGTATTCAAGCCCGTTTTTGCTGCCCATTACATAAGAGAACTGATGAAGCGAGAATGATTTGTCGATTGGGTAGTTTTCCGAAAGGGCAACGGGGATAAACGAGAGTATCGGCAGAAGAACGCAGGCGACTATCAGCGCAAGGACAGCGCCCGCAACGATTTTCTTTGCCCGCGAGCCCTCCGATGAAAACGGTTTTGTGACAGAATTTCCGACTCTGTCCTTTCCGGAAAGAAGGTCGAAAAGAAACGCAACGACAGCCGGGAGGAGAAGTATCAGCCCGAAAACGCTGCCCTTGGCGTAATTCATTCTGTGTATCGCCTCCTCATACATGAGCACGGGGAGCGTTTTATACATTCCGCCAACCATAAGCGGCACGCCGTAATCCGTTACAATAGCTGTGAATACAGCGAAAACGACGCTTATCATCGGTTTTTTGAGATACGGAAGAGTTATCGCGAAAAAGCGGTTTTTCTTCGGTATTCCGAGGGCTTCCGCCGCTTCGTAAGGGGTGCTGTCCTCATAGCGGAGAATGTCCGATATCATAAGATAAGCTATCGGAAAGGCATACATCATTGAGCCGAAAACTATGCCCCAGAAGCCGTAAATACTGCTTTTCAGCCCGAGAAGATTTTTGATTATGCCGTTGTCGCCGAAGAGAATTATAAGCCCCGTTCCGTGAGAAATTGACGGAATGAGCATGGGCATGACGAGGAGAACGTCGAACACGGCTGTGTGACGCAGTCCCGCGCGGTTTACACACCATGCCGCGGCAAACGCAAGCACTATCGAGAACAGCGTTGCCGTGACGGACACTTTTATCGAGTTCCATATCGCCGGCACCGTCTGCGGATGGGAAAAGATTGCGCCCAAGTCCGCATTTTTCAGATTTGTCATCACCGCGATGAGCGGGAGAAGCACGGACACAAGGAAAAACAGCCCGAGAATCACAGAGGTGACCGTTCCGAAAACGCGACGGCGATTATATGTGTTTGATTTCATCTTTTACCTCCGCCGTCATTTCATATAGCGGGAGAGCGAGTCGATTTTCGCCTTGAGATTGCTTATGACAAAGTCTTTTACATAGTCATCCGCGGGACTTGCGAGAATTTCCTCCGGCGTTGCGAGCTGATGAATTCTTGCCTCGCCCATGACCATAATCCTGTCGGAAAGGGCAAACGCCTCCTCCTGGTCGTGAGTGATATAGATCATCGTCGTGCCGAAGGATTTCTGAATTTCTTTCAGCTGAACGCGGAGCGAGAGCCTTGTCGCAACGTCAAGCGCGCTCATTGGCTCGTCAAAAAGGATGATTTTCGGGCGCAGGGCGAGCGTTCTCGCAATGGCAACTCTCTGTTGCTGTCCGCCGGACATCTCGGAGGGGTATTTGTTAATATGCTCCGAAAGACCGACGACAGAGAGAAGCTCTTTTGCTCTTTCTTCTGCTATGGGCTTTAAGTCCGGCTTGAATTTCATTGCGTACGAGACGTTTTTCAGAGCCGTCATATTCTCGAAAAGGGCATAGTTCTGAAAAACTATGCCCATTTCACGCGAATCGGGGGAGGCTTTTGTTATGTCCCTGTCGCCAAGAAGAATACTTCCCGAATCAGGGGCGAGAAGCCCTATGAGAATGCGGAGGAGAGTCGTCTTTCCGCAACCGGATGGGCCGAGAATCGAAAGAAATTCTCCGTCCTCCACGGAAAAGCTGACATTATCCAGCGCCAGCTTGCTTTTATAATGCTTTGTAAGCCCGTTTATCTTTAATATTTCCATGCGTCAAGTAAACTTTCCTTTACGGTTATATCTTCAAGTCCCTTCATATCGGCATATTTGATATTTTCGGGGAAGTTTTTCTTTGTGTATGTTACGTCTTTATATATCTGGTCGGGAGCATAGAGCTCTTTGTCCTTCGGGGTGACGTCTGTGAGAAGGTATGCAAAGACCTTCTGGATATCTTCGTCGTTCTCTTTGCCGGAGATTATTGCGCTTGAATATGTGTCATAGCTGGCGCCTTCGTCGAAATAGATTATCTCGTAGTCTGCGCCGTTGTTTATTTCATCGACAGCCTGCCATGTCATGCAGAGACCGATTGCCGCCTCGCCGAGCTTGAGCGCCTTTATGGGGCCGGAGCCGGACGACGTATATCCTGCGCCGGAGAGGTTTGCCGCAAGACCGTCAAAGTATTCGAGCGCCTTTTCCTGACCGCGCGTGTTTACCATATTGAGATAGAAGATGTATCCCGTGCCGGAGGATTTGGGGTTCGGCATAGATACGAGACCCTTGTATTCGGGTTTGAGAAGGTCGTCATAGCAGGTGGGAACGGAGAGTCCCTTTTCCGCAAGAACCTTCTTGTTTATGACAATCGCTCCGCTTGTGCGGATGAAGGGAACATAGCGGTGAGAAGAGGGAACGAGGCTCGGAAGATACTTATCAAAGTCAACGCCGGGGAGCCCGTCGAGCTTTGCAACAGTGTCGCCGATTTTTTCAAGATATGTATTTTCAAGCTCCATGACGATGTCGCAGTCGGTGTTTGTGCCTTCGCCCGCCAGCTTTGCGGCAAGCTCGCCTGTGGATTTGTACTGGATGACTATTTTATATTCGGGGAATTTTTCATCAAACATTTTCTGTGCATTTTCAATGCGGAAGTCTTCGCTTGACGCATAAATCGTTATTGTTTTTTTCTTCTGCGAGCACGAAGCAAGCACGGAGAGCGCGGAGAATATTGCCGCGACGGCAAGGATAAGTGATAAAACTTTTTTCATATTGAGCTCCTTTGTTTTTGAGGATGATGTTCAGTTGTTTGCGATATTTGCAAAAACTTGAACACATTATATCATCATGGTGGCGATTTGTCAAGCATTTTGCGCTTTTTACCGCGAAATTGTGAACAACGGCGTTTTTTAACATCAATCGGACAAATGTCCTCCGCGCTATTGCAAACGTCGGCGGAAGATGATATAATACAAACGCAAAATTGCGATAAACGCAGGAAAAAGAGG
The DNA here is from genome assembly GCA_002405565.1 of Clostridiales bacterium UBA4653. Taxonomy (GTDB): domain Bacteria; phylum Bacillota; class Clostridia; order Oscillospirales; family CAG-272; genus CAG-841. The sequence goes on along the minus strand of DHMB01000155.1, from coordinate 4,196 downwards.
TTTTGGATATGAACGAAGTAATAAATGCAATGGAGGAGCGGAGAAGCATCAGACGCTTCAAAGCGGAGCTTCCGAAGGAAGAGGATATAGCGCAGATAATTGAAGCCGGACTTTACGCCGCCAGCGGAAGAGGTAGACAGGCGACCCTGACAATCGCCGTCACAAACAAAGCCCTGCGGGACAGAATCTCCGAGGCAAACCGCAAAATCGGCGGTTGGGAGGAAGGTTTTGACCCGTTTTACGGCGCGCCGGTGATACTCATAGTCCTTGCGGACAAGAGCTGCAACACATATATTTATGACGGTAGCCTTGTTATGGGCAATATGATGCTTGCCGCGCATTCGCTGGGGCTCGGCAGTATATGGATACATCGCGCAAAGGAGGAATTCGAGCTTCCCGAATGGAAACAGCTTCTCTCCGAGCTCGGCGTGAGCGGCGAATGGGAGGGCATCGGTCATTGAGCCGTCGGTTATGCCGATTGCGAGCTGCCGAAAGCCGCGGAAAGAAAAGACGGAAGAGTAATCCGGGTCAAGTAATCGGGTTTTCGGGGGAAAACATATGGATATGACAGTATTTTACGGGATACTCATTCCGTTTCTCGGAACAACGCTCGGCTCGGCTTGTGTGTTCTTTCTGAAAAAGTCTCTCGGGGACAGAGTTCAGCGGGCGCTGACGGGTTTCGCCGCGGGGGTAATGGTTGCGGCGTCCGTATGGAGCCTGCTTATCCCCGCGATGCAACAATCAGCGCATATGGGCAAGCTCTCGTTTTTGCCGGCATTCATCGGCTTCTGGATAGGAATTCTTTTTCTGCTCGCGCTTGATAAAATCATCCCTCATCTTCATCGTAACAGCGAGGGCGCGGAGGGACTCAAAAGTCGTCTGGAAAGAACAACGATGATGATTCTTGCCGTTACTCTTCATAACATTCCGGAGGGAATGGCTGTCGGAGTTGTTTTTGCGGGGTACCTTTCGGGCGACGGAAAAATCACCGCGGCGGGTGCGCTTGCGCTCTCAATCGGTATTGCGATACAGAACTTTCCCGAAGGGGCGATAATATCAATGCCGCTGAAAGCCGAGGGGATGAAAAAACCGAAGGCGTTCCTCGGCGGGGTGCTCTCCGGCATAGTTGAGCCGATCGGCGCCGTGCTGACCGTGCTTGCGGCAAGCATAGTTGTTCCCGCGCTTCCTTATCTGCTCAGCTTTGCGGCTGGCGCAATGATGTATGTCGTTGTCGAGGAACTCATTCCCGAAATGTCGAGCGGGGAACATTCAAATATCGGAACGGTATTCTTTGCCGTCGGGTTTACCCTGATGATGACTCTTGACGTCGCGCTCGGATAAAAATACATAAAAAACGCACCTGCGAAGGTGCGTTTTTCTTTTCAGCCGCCGAGATAGGCTTTTTTGATATCGTCGCTTTCGGAAAGCTCCTTTCCGGTTCCCGAATAGGCGATTGCGCCGTTTTCGAGCACATACGCCCTGTCCGATATGGCAAGCGACTTGCTTGCGTTCTGTTCGACGAGGAGTATCGTCGTGCCGGTGCTGTGGAAATGCTTTATTATGTCAAATACCTGATCGACGAGGAGCGGGGAAAGCCCCATGGAAGGCTCGTCCAGCATAAGCAGTTTCGGATGACTCATCATCGCTCTGCCCATTGCGAGCATTTGTTGCTCACCTCCGGAAAGTGTGCCTGCAACCTGATTTTTTCTCTCGCCGAGGCGGGGGAAGATCGAATAGATCTCTTCAATATCGCGCTTTACAGCCGCCTTGTCTTTTTCGATATATGCGCCCATAAGCAGGTTTTCATATACCGTCAGCTCCGCGAAGATTCTTCTGCCCTCCGGAACCTGCGTCATTCCCATTTTGACAATCTTATGAGCGGGCAAGCCCGTTATGTTATGCCCGTCATAGGTGACGGTGCCGCTTTTGGCGTGTATAAGACCCATAATGCTTTGCATTGTGGTTGTTTTTCCTGCTCCGTTTGCGCCGAGCAGAGTGACTATTTCCCCCTCGCCGACCTCAAACGAAATGCCCTTGAGGGCTCTTATGACGCCGTAATAAACTTCAAGATTTTCAACTTTAAGCAGTGCCATTTTTGTCCCTCCTCAGTTTCCGAGATATGCGCGGACGACTTCCGGATTGCTCAGAACCTCGTCCGCCGTGCCGGTTGCAAGCATTGTTCCGAAATTCAGAACGGTTATCTCATCGCAAAGTCCGGAAACGAATTTCATATCGTGCTCGATGAGCAGGATTGTCATATCGAATTTATCGCGTATGAGGCGTATCGTGTCCATAAGCTCCGCAGTTTCGCTCTGGTTCATTCCCGCGGCGGGCTCGTCGAGAAGCAGGAGCTTCGGGCCGGTCGCAAGCGCACGGGCTATCTCCAGCTTTCTTTGCTTACCGTAAGGAAGGTTGCAGGCGAGGTTGTTGCGCTCGTCAAGCAGACCGAAAATATCAAGAATTTCTTTTGCGCGCTCGCGCATTGTTTTTTCGACGCGGAAATGACGCGGGAGGCGGAAAAAGCTCTCAAAAAGCGAGCATTTATATTCCGGTTGATTTGAAAGTCCGACCATAACGTTGCGGACGACCGTCATATTGTTGAAAAGACGTATGTTCTGGAACGTTCTTGCAATGCCCTTGCGATTTATCGCTTCCTGATGAAGCCCTTTAAGCGACTCTCCGCAGAGGAAAAAGTCGCCTTCCGTCGGCAGGTAGACGCCTGTCAGCATATTGAAAACCGTCGTTTTTCCCGCTCCGTTCGGCCCTATGAGCCCGTATATCTGTTTTTCCTTTATTTTGAGGTTGACGTTCTGCGAGGCTTTCAGCCCGCCGAAGGAAATGCCGAGGTTTTTTGTTTCAAGAATATATTCGGACATTATTTATCTCCTTTCGACGGTTTATCCGGCGTGAATTCGTTTCCGACCTTGAGGTCGACGGAAAGAATTTCGTCCATTTTGATCTTTGTCGGCACTTTGTCCCAGCTGGCGGCGTCGTCTTTGACGATCGACGGGTCGTTTTTCGGAGGGAATATATGTGCCGTGAGGTTGCGGAAGTTGTATTTTTCTCTGAAGCCCTTGAGCGCGGGAGCGTTATTATAAATAACGATGACGATAAGAATGAGCGCATAGAGCAGATCCTTGAGGACTGCAAAGTCGCCTGTCAGCACCGTGCGGAGCTTTTCGTTGAGTATCGTTATAAGCGTTGCGGCGAGGATTGAACCGTTTATCGAGCCCATTCCGCCGAGAACGACCATAACGAGGATTTCGATTGAATAATTATATCCGAACTTCACCGCCTGAACGGAGGAATTCGTATAGCTGAACATAACGCCCGCTATTCCAGCGAAAAATGCGGAAATCATAAATGCGACGAGCTTGTATTTCGTGACGTTTATTCCCGTCGCTCTTGCGGCGATTTCGTTATCGCGGATGGCGGTTATCGCCCTGCCGTGCTTACTTCTCATAAGATTCTGAATTATGAGGAGCGTGAACAGCACGAGCGCAAACGCAACGATGAAGAACGAATTCTTGTTCGGACGGTTCGGGGTTGAAAGTCCGAGATTGCCGCCGAACGCTTCCGACTGCCGGAAAACAACCTTAACGATTTCTCCGAAGGCGAGAGTTACGATTGCAAGATAGTCGCCTTTGAGGCGCAGAGCGGGCAGTCCGACGAGAAAGCCGAACAGCGCCGCGCAACCGCCGCCGACGAGCAGTGCAATCAGCATTGTGATTATGCCGTTGCCCATAACGGGGACGAGCAGGGAAGCGACCTTGCCGCCGAGGTATGCGCCGATACACATAAATCCAGCGTGACCGAGACTCAGCTCTCCGAGAAAGCCGACAACAAGGCTCAGCGAAACGGCGAGGACGATACTTATCGCAATCTTTTCAAGCAATATAGACGATGAGGATTTGAGTCCTCCCGCCGCCGAGATGATTGCGAAAACAGCCGTCACAATCGTTATGACGATGTAGTTTATATAGTGTTTCCACTTGAATTTTTTCATTTTTTCCGAGAAGCTGCTCATTATACCTTCTCCCTTCTTTTCTTGCCGAGAATTCCCGTCGGTCTTACAAGAAGAATGATTATAAGAATGGAGAATTCTATTGCGTCCTTATAAGGAGCGATTGCCGCAAACGAATCGCATATGCTTTCTATCATGCCGAGAACGATACTTCCGAGCATTGCGCCGGGAA
>DHMB01000064.1 GCA_002405565.1 Clostridiales bacterium UBA4653 | reverse complement strand
CGCATATAACGCCGATTGAAAACTTTGCTGCGGGACTTTGCTATGTGAAATGCGAGCTCGAAACGGGGCGCACGCACCAGATAAGGGTGCATATGCAGAGCATAGGCCATCCGCTTCTCGGCGACCCGCTTTACGGTCAGGAGAAAAATCCCGCGGAGAGAAAATACGGTAAATTGATTTCGGGGCAATGCCTGCACGCAAAGGAGCTGGAGCTTGTTCACCCGTCAACAAAGGAAAAAATGCGCTTCGAGTGCCCGCTTCCGGACGATTTTTCGTCTGTGCTTGCGGCGCTGCGGAAAAACGGAGAGGTGCTATGAAAAAATTTGAAAATATAATTCTGGCGTCCGATATAGACGGAACGTTCATTTTTCACGGCGAGCCGCTACCGACGGTCAACCTTGAAAAAATCAGATATTTTATAGATAACGGCGGAAAATTCACATTCTCCTCCGGTCGCAACCACATTGATATTTACAGCGTCGTTCCGTCGATTGAAAACTACGTGAACATCCCCTGCGTCCTCTGCAACGGAGCATTTTGCTTTGATGTCAGAACGCGCGAGATGAAAAACGTGCATTATCTCGAAACGGAGCACCTTCGCCCGCTTTTCAATCGCGTAAGGCAGATAGCGGGAGACAAAATAGGCTTTCGGACGTCCTGCGAGCGTGGTTTCATTTATGACAAAAACGACCTTGCTATGAAGGAAAGCCTTGAAAAGACAAAGCTCGATCGCTTTGCGACGGCGGTCAGCTTTGACGAGCTCTGCGAGGGAAAATATTTCAAGGCGGTGTTCATCTCCGACCCAGACCTGCTGAAAAGCACATTTGAAATTCTGCGTGACGAATTTCCTATGTATGACTACACAAAGTCAAACTCTTGGCTTTATGAGGTCATGCCGAAGGGCATAAGCAAAGCGTATCAGCTCAGATACATAACGGACGAAATCAGAAAATCGAATCCGGATGTAAAGTTATATTGCATGGGCGATTTTGATAACGACATCGATATGCTCCGCGCGGCGGATGTCGCGATGTGTCCTGAAAACGCAACGGACAATGTAAAGCAGATATGCGGCGTCCGTCTCTGCCACGCAAAGGACGGGGCAATAGCGGACGCAATTGAAAAAATCGAGGCGCCGCTTTGATTTTTGAATATTATACAATCGTATAAGGAACAAATAAAATGATAAAAAACGACCTTTCAAAAACGGAACTGAAAACATCGGATTTCAATTTTGACCTTCCGCAGGAGCTGATAGCGCAGCACCCCTGCGAGCCGAGAGACGCCGCAAGGCTTCTCGTTATGGACAGGGAAACGCAGACCCTTGAGCACAGGATATTCCGCGACATAACGGAGTATCTCCGCCCGGGCGACGTCCTTGTTATAAACGATTCGAAGGTCATTCCTGCGAGAATATACGGTAAAAAGCTCGGCGAGGGCGGCGCAGCCTGCGAATTTCTGCTCCTCCGCCAGAAATCGCTTGACCGTTGGGAGGTGCTTGTCCGCCCCGGCAGGAGACTGCGCGAGGGGGCAAGGGTTTCCTTCGGCGATGGAATTCTGACGGCGACAATCGACGAGATAATCGAGGACGGAAACAGAATCGTTACCTTCGATTATGACCGCACCGGCGGGGAATCGCTGTTTTCGATACTGGACAGGATCGGCAAAATGCCACTCCCTCCGTATATAACCGAAGAGCTTAAAGACAACGACGATTATCAGACCGTTTATGCAAAGGAGTCCGGCTCGGCGGCTGCTCCGACGGCAGGACTGCATTTTACGGAGGAGCTTCTTGCGAAAATCCGCGATATGGGCGTGAAGATTGCGCCCGTAATGCTTCATGTCGGCCTCGGAACGTTTCGCCCCGTCAAGGCGGAGAGCATCAAGGATCACATAATGCACAGCGAATTTTTCACGGTCACCAAAGAGAGCGCGGACATTATAAATGCGGCTCGGGCGGCGGGCGGAAGAATAATCGCCTGCGGAACGACGTCATGCAGAACGCTTGAAAGCGCGTCGACAGATGACGGAATTGTTCATCCCATGTGCGACGACACCGGAATCTTTATTTATCCGGGCTATAAATTCAAGGCGACAGACGCGCTTATAACTAATTTTCATCTGCCCGAGAGTACGCTTGTCATGCTTGTTTCCGCGCTTGCGGGAAAGGAATTTACAATGAGAGCTTACGCCGAGGCTGTGAAAGAGAAATACAGATTTTTCTCATTCGGCGACGCTTGCTTCATCAAGTGAATACGAGATTATACAGGAGTATAAAATCGAAAACGCAGACGACAGCTATATAAACAGGATTTTGAAATGAACGATAAGATTATTGCCGTCGCAGGGCCGACGGCTTCCGGAAAGAGCGCGCTTGCGCTGGAGCTTTGCAAAAGGCTGGACGGAGAGCTCGTCTCCCTTGACTCAATGCAGATATACAGAGGGCTTGACATCGGAACGGCGAAGCCGACAAAGGCAGAGCAGGCGGAGGTTCGTCATCACATGATTGACATCTGCGCGCCGACGGAAAACTTCTCCGCCGCCGAATTTGCGGAGCGCGCACACAAGGTCATAGCCGACGTACAGTCGCGAGGAAAAAAAGTTGTTCTTTGCGGCGGGACGGGACTGTATCTTGATACGGTTCTCGGCAGACTGGACTTCGGCGAGATTGAAAGCGATGAAAAGCTCCGGGACGAGCTTATCGCGTTTGCCGAGAAAAACGGCGCGGAGGCGCTTCACGAAAAATTGCGGGAAATCGACCCGCAGGCGGCTGAAAAAATACATCCGAACAACGTTCGCAGAGTTGCCCGCGCGATTGAAATTTATGAGCTTACGGGCAAGACCAAAACCGAGCACGACAGAGAGGCAATATCGGATTCTCCTTATGACAGCTTGATAATCGGGCTTGATTACGATGACAGAGAAGTATTATACAACCGTATAAACAGGCGTGTTGACATTATGATTGAAGAGGGACTTGAAGGAGAGGTTCGCTCGCTTGTGTCCCGTGGACTTCTGTCCGCGGACAGTACGGCGGGACAGGCGATAGGCTATAAGGAAATGCTCGGGTATATCGCGGGCGACTGCTCGCTCGGCGACGCCGTTGAAAAAATCAAGCTCGGCACGAGGCGTTATGCAAAGCGCCAGCTGACTTGGCTGAGGAGAAATCCGAACATAAACTGGCTTTATCCGGACAGGCTCGGCGATTTCCGCTCGCTTGTCTGCGAGGCGGAGAAGATAATAAACGAATAAAAAGGGGGCGATGACGATGGATAATGCGGAAAAGCGCGATCCGGCGCTGAAAAAGAAAATAATTATTTCCGCGGTGCTGTCCGTGATAGCCGTTGTTTACATAATATATCATATCGTCATGGCTTTTGCGCCGGAAACGCAGCTTTATGTTGTCACATATGCGGACTATGACGATACGGAGATTTTTTCGGGCTACATTTTTCGCGATGACGCACCGCTTCTTTCGTCCTCCGTCGGCACGGTTGAACGTCATTTTTCTAACGGAGAAAAGATGAACGTCGGAGCGACTGTCGCCGATGTTTACAAGGTTGCCTCGCCGGAAGCGGAGGAACGACTGAAAACGATAAATTCACTCTTATCGGTGCTTGAAAAAAGCAAGGTCGGCGAGGGCATAACAACGGAAAGTCTGGACGCGAAAATCGAAGCATTGAGACTTGAAATAGCTTCCAAAACGGCACAGGGCGAGCTTATATGGGTAAACGCACACAAGGAGGAACTCTCCGTGCTGATAAACTGTCGCGAGCTTGCGGCGAAGGGTCAGACCGATTTTTCTTCCGAAGCGGCGGCGCTCAAAACCGAGCGTGCCGAGTTGATTTCGTCTCTCGGCGGGGTTGAGTCAAGCGTAACGACGGACATTTCCGGATACTTCTTTTCGTATTGCGACGGCTACGAGGGCAAGCTGACGACCGCCCTTGCGATGACTGTCACGACGGAAAATTTTGACGAGATAACCTCCGCGGAAAAGACCGAATATGCAAACGCTGTCGGAGCGATTGTCACAAATTTCAAATGGTATTTCATCTGTAAAACAACGCTTGAAAGGGCGGAAGGGCTGTATTCGGGGGAAAATTACGATTGTAGTTTCATCGGTAATTCCTGCCCCGAGGAAATGTCACTGAACCTTTTATACAAGAGTATAAATTACGAAAAAAACGAGGCGGTGCTTTGCTTTTCGTCATCTTATATCCCATCGGGGTTTGACATGACGAGGTTTCAGCAGATGAAGGTTCTGCGCGCAAAATGCACGGGACTGAGAGTTCCGTCATCGACTGTGCGCGTCATCGACGGGCAGACCTGCGTTTACATATTCAAAAAGGGAATCGCGAGGGTGCGCGCCGTGAACATTATCGGAGAGAGGGACGGCAGCTATCTCGTCGACGGCAACGTCGGGGATGACTGCAAGTTCGCGCCGATTGCGCTGAACGACCTTCTGATTCTTGACGATACAAATCTTTATGAAGGAAAGATTGTGGGCTGAATGAGCGATTTTGAAAGAATAAAAACGAATATCGAAAGAGTGCGCGGGGATATGAAGGATTATCCGAATGCACGCCTTTGCGCCGTTATAAAAAATCGCACACCGGAGGAAATACGGTACGCGATTGACAGTTGCGGTGTGACGCTTGTCGGCGAGAACCGCGTGCAGGAATTTCTTTCGCACGAGCCGTACCTTTCGGGGACGGAGGTTCATTTCATCGGGACGTTGCAGAAGAACAAGGTCAAATATCTTGTCGGCAAGGTTTCGATGATTGAAAGCGTCGACTCTGTTTCGCTTGCGGAGGAAATCGACCGCAGAAGCGAAAAGGTCGGCGTTATCACGGACATCCTCTGCGAGGTGAACACCGGAAGAGAACCGCAGAAGGGCGGATTTTTGCCGGAAGAGCTTTCCGCGGCGCTTGAAGAAATTTCAAAAATGAAAAGTCTCCGCCTGCGCGGACTTATGGCGGTCACACCGGTCACGGACAGCTCCGATGAAAAGCGCGGCTATTTTGCCTTGCTTGCGCGACTTAAATGCGAAAACGAGAGGTACTTTTCCGGAGACGCAATTCTTTCCATGGGAATGACAGCAAGCTATCGCGAGGCGCTTGCCGAAGGGGCGGACATTATCCGCATAGGCACCGGAATTTTCGGCGAGAGAAAGTAAATTATACAAATATATAAAATCGGTTTTTCCTTGTGTGAAGCCGATTTTTTTATTTTCAAAAAATCCCCGCGTCTGTTTCGGACGCGGGGGATTTTTGCTGTTTACAGATTTTTTATTATATCTTCGATTTCAAAAAGCGAAGTCGCGGTCGAATCAAAGGTCATATCGGTAGTGTTCGTTTTGCCCTTGCGATTGAACCATACTGTCTTTATTCCGGCATTTTTGCCGCCGCGCATATCGGAGGTCAGGCTGTCGCCTATGATGACGGTCTCTTCCTTTGAAAAATTCGGTATATGGGAGAAACAAACGTCGAAAAATTCCTTTTTGGGCTTTTCACATCCGACTTTCTCGGAAATGAATATCCCTTTGAAATATTTTTCGATTCCCGAGCTTGCGAGCCTGCCCTCCTGAACGCTGTATGTCCCGTTTGAAACGAGATACAGCCGATATTTTTCGGAGAGGGAGGAGAGAAGCGCTTCCGCGCCGTCGATAAAGTAATGTCCGTGACTTAAAAAATCCTCGTAAAGGTCGGCGGTCTCTACCGGTGAGACGGTTATTCCGTATTCGTCAAAGAGCTGACGAAACCTGCCGTATTTGACCTCGTCCCGCGAGATTTCCTCCCTTTCGAGACGCTTCCAGTGCTCCTCGTTTATCACGCTGTAACGCGAAAGAAGCTCGTCTGTCGGCTCAATGCCTTTTTCTATAAACGCTCGCGACAGGGCGTCTCTTTCGGCTTTCCCGAAATCAAGAATCGTATCGTCAAGATCAAAGAGGACGTTTTTTATCATGCGTTTTTACCCGCTATATCGTCTGCGACGAAGAGACCCATTGCGCCCGCCTGGGAAAGTCCGCGGGTGATACCGCTGCAGTCGCCGATGATGTATGCGCCGTCCATAACCTCAAAATTCGGCTGGTGAACGGGACGGATTGAATAATATTTCGCTTCGCAACCGTAGAGAAGGGTATCGTCGTTTGCCGTACCGGGCGCGACTTTGTCAAGGGCATAGATTGTGTCGATTATGTTTGTGAGAATTCTGTGCGGCATTACGAGGGAAATGTCGCCGGGGGTCGCTTTCAGAGTCGGGATGACGGTGCTGTGACCGAGGCGATGGTCGTTTGTTCTTCTTCCGCGGACAAGGTCTCCGAAGCGCTGAACGAGAACGTTTCCGTTGCCGATGCTGTTTGCAAGGCGGGAAATCGACTCAACGAACTCCGTCGGCTTGTTGAAGGGCTCCGTGAAGTTTATACTTGAAAGGATTGCGAAGTTACAGTTGTCTGTTTTTTTGCTCTTATCGGAGAAGCTGTGACCGTTTGCGGTGATTATGCCGTTGTTGTTTTCCGCGCTGACGATACCGCCCTGATTGAAGCAGAACATTCTTGTTTTGTCTTCAAAGGTCTTTGTGCGGCAGAGGATTTTCGGCTCATAAATGCGGCTTGAAAATTCGCGCCAGATAGCGTCCTTCATTTCGACGCGCACGCCTATATCAACGGCGTTTGTTTTCATTTTTATATCAAATTTATTGCAGAATTTCGATACGAATCCCGCGCCGACGCGTCCGACGGCGATAATGATTTTTTCAGCTTCGATATCGGTGTTTTTGCCCGTGACGTGCCATTTGCCGTCCTCGTGCTCGACGTTTTCGATTTCGGTTCCGGAACGCATATCAACGCCGACCTCGTCGAGGTGTTTTATGATGTTTTTGAGAATGTTGAAGTTTCTGTCCGTGCCGAGGTGACGGACATCCATATCAAGCAGGCGGAGGTTGTTCTGAAGGCATTTGAGCTTCAAGTCCTCGTTCGAGAGGAACATTTCGGGATAGTCGCGAACGCCGTCGATGACGTCGGCAAAGCTCTCAAGGGTGCTGTCGACCTCGCGGATATACTTCATCGCCTTCGTTTCGCCAAGCTCGTCTCCGAGAATACCGCCGTATGCCGTGCCGACGTTGAGTTTGCCGTCGCTTCTTGCACCTGCGCCGCCGTAGCCGTTTGTTATTGCGCAGATACCGCAGTGAACGCAGCCGCGTTCAGCCGAAGCGGGGCATTTTCTTCTTTCAAGCGTCTGTCCCTTTTCAACTATGACAACGCTCGTCCCCGGGTTGTGAGCTTTGAGCTTATAAGCCGCCATAAGTCCGCCTATGCCGGCGCCGATTATACAAACATCGAATTTTTCCATTGAGAATTTTGCTCCTTAAAAGATGATATTTTTGTTTTTGTATGTCAGTCCTCGTCGTCGATTTCAAGGTCTCCGTTTGAGATGAGGTCAAACAGGGTTTTGGTGAAATAGTTGACTATTGTCACTATTCCGCATATAACCGCTGCAAGTCCGAGCAGGGCGGTTATCCAAAGAGTGCGTTTTTTCTTTGTCGTCTGCTGTTTTTTCATGCTTTGTTTACTCCTCTTCCTTGTTCTTTTCTTCAAGACGCTTGATTTTCTGCGTCGTTGTTTTTATAAAGTCGCTCTTGCGGATGATTATTTTCTTTACCGCTTTGTATGCGGCGAACTTTCCGTTTACCTCCGCGACAACCGACGTGATGATTGCTTTTATTCTGTTATCGCGCTCTTCGTCCGTCAGCTCTCCGGATTTTTTCAGCTCCTCGTCAATCGCTTCCTTATCGGGGATTATCGACGCTGTGACGACGGTTGTCCCGTCCGTTTCTTTTCCGAAAACGAAACTCTCCGAAACGAATTTGCTCTCATTCAGGTAATGCTCGATTTCTTCCGGAAAGACCTTTTTGCCGTTTTCGAGCACTATCATACTTTTTATTCTTCCCATTATTTTATACGCGCCGTTGTCGAGGCGTTTTGCAAGGTCGCCCGTATAAAACCAGCCCCCGCGGAGCACTTCTGCCGTCGCCTGCGGATTTTTATAATAACCGAGCATGACGTTCGGGCCTTTTACCGCAAGCTCGCCTATGCCTTCGGCGTTCGGCTCGACAATCTTTACGTTTACTCCGACGAGCGGATAACCGATGTCGTCCGGGCTTGTATAGCCGTCGTGATGCATTATGCAGACGGGGGAGGTTTCGGTCAGCCCATAGCCGACGTAAACGCGGTATCCGAAGCTTTCATAGCCGTGATAAGCCTCGGGCGAAAGCGCCGCCGCGCCGCAGAGAATTCTGTTCAGCCTGCCGCCGAGAGAGGCGTTGACTGTTGCGAATATTTTTCTCTGCGCCTCGCCCTTCGAGACAAGCTTTGAAAGCGATCTCTGAACGGCGAGAACCGTTTTGCCGCCTTTCATCTTTGCATACTTTTTGACGATCATCGAATACAGCTTTTCAAGCAGCACCGGCACCGCAACGAACACCGTCGGCCTGAAGAGCACAAAGTCAGCCTGAAGCTGGCGGAGAGAATTGTTATATGCTATGCTTGCTCCCGCATAGAAGAACGAGAGGAAGCCTGCCATACATTCGTATGTATGATGCAGAGGAAGGACGGAAAGCGCCCTGTCATAGGGGTGGACGGCGGTTCTTCTCGCAACGTGGACAATGTTCGAGCAGATGTTGTTCTGCGAGAGCATAACGCCCTTTGAAACGCCCGTCGTGCCGGAGGTGTAGAGCAGAATTCCGAGGGAATAGGGGTCGACCTTGTGATTTTCGTATGTCAGGTCACCCTCCGAGCGGAGCTTTTTGCCCTCCGCAATGTATTTTTCCATTTCGGATGCCGGCAGCTTTATAACCCCGTCATTTATCTCGGCGAGCTTTCCTTCGCTCCCCGCCATAAAGACGACAGCCGCCGTCTCCGAGTCCTCTATCAGATATTTTACATCCCCTGCGCTCAGGTCTTTATCAATCGGAACGATTATTCCGACCCCGGCGCAGACGGTGAGATACGTCAGTGCCCATTCATAGCAGTTCTTTCCCAGAACGGCGATTTTTTTGCCTTCGAGACCGAGACTGCCGAGATACGAGGAAAACGACTTTATGTTGTCATAGACCTCGCCGTAGGTTATCTCGCGCACGCCCTCGCCTTCTCTGAAAACAAAAGCCGTGTTCTCCGAAAAATTCTCGCAGCTTCCGTCGCAAAGGTCGCGGATGCTCGATATTTCGGGCACGTTATATACAAAATTATTCAGGTTCTTTTTGTTCATTTCTATCTCCGAAAAACAAATTTTTCTTCGGGTTTTTCATCCGGAAGGTCGTCCGCATAAAAAACCATTATCATTATCTCATAAAAATTTCTTTTTTACAATAGTAATAATGACTAAAAAACAATATACCAAATAACTATTGCAAAAATCATCGAACAATAGTAAAATATTTGTATCATTTTGTTTAAGGAATAAAGGTCAGATGAAACAGGAAAGAATTTATCCGCGCTTTACGGTCACCAAAAAGGCGGAGATATCGATAAAAGCGGGACACCCTTGGGTCTACGGAGAGGAAATTACGGCGGGAGAGAATGTTGAAAACGGCTCCGCCGTCGACGTAATATCCCAGAAGGGCTCATACCTCGGCACGGGAATATACAGCGAAAAGAGCAAGATAAGAATAAGACTGCTGACAAGAAATGCAAACGACCGTCTCGACGAGGCGTTTTTCACCCGTCGCATTTCGTATGCACTGGATTACAGGGCGACCGTTATGGGAGAGGACATTTCCGCAAGCAGGCTCATCTTCGGCGAGGCGGACGGAATTCCGGGACTGACTGTTGATTATTACGACGGTATTGTCTCCGTTCAGGTGCTTTCGTACGGCATTGAAATGAGAAAGGATATGATTTTCCGCGCGCTTATCGGCGAACTTCTGCGCAGAAACATGAAGTTTTCCGGAATTTTCGAGCGTAATGACGTTGCGATAAGGGAGCTCGAAGGGCTTGAAGAATACAAGGGCTGGTACGAAAGAGATTTTGCGCCGCACGTCTCATCGCCCGTCACAGAGATAAAAGAAAACGGAATAATATACAAGGTTGACGTTGAGAACGGGCAGAAAACGGGCTTTTTTCTCGATCAGAAATACAACCGTCTTGCGGTCTCGAAAATTGCAAAAGGGAAAAAGGTTCTCGACTGCTTTACTCATACAGGCTCGTTTGCGCTCAACGCCGCTATGGGCGGGGCGGCACACGTGACGGCTGTCGACGTTTCGTCGCAGGCGATCGAAATGGCGAAGGCGAACGCCGCAAGAAACGGTCTTGACGGCAGGATGGATTTTCTCTGCACGGACGTTTTCGATCTTTTGCCGTCGCTCTGCGAAAGTCGCGCAGACTACGATATGATAATCCTTGACCCGCCGGCGTTCACAAAGAGCAGAAAAACGATCTCCGGCGCGGAGCGGGGATATAAGGAAATAAACTACCGCGCGATGAAGCTCCTCCCCCGCGGAGGCTATCTTGCAACCTGCTCCTGCTCGCATTTTATGGACAGCAGGCTCTTTGTCCGTATGCTTGAAAGCGCGGCGGCAGACGCGGATGTTTCGCTCAAGCTCATAGAGGCGAGACGTCAGTCGCCCGATCACCCGACGCTTCTCTCCGTTCCCGAAACGGATTATCTGAAATTTTATCTGTTCCAGGTCATATAAAGGAGAAAAAACATGAAAAAGTCACATGCCGAGAGAGCCGCGGAGCTTTTTATGGCGGGATATAACTGCTCGCAGTCGGTTGCCGCCGCATTTTCGGACGTTATGAAAATTGACGAAAAGCAGGTGCTCCGCCTTTCCGCTCCGTTCGGCGGGGGCTACGGCAGAAGCAGAGAAGTCTGCGGCGCCGTCAGCGGAGGGTGCCTTGTTCTCGGCGCGCTTTACGGTTATGACGTCGCCGGCGACAGAGACGCAAAGTCGGAGCATTATGCGCTCGTCCGCGAATTTATGCGCCGGTTTTCCGAGAAGGACGGGACGTATATCTGTCGCGAGCTTCTCGGCGAAAGCGCGGAAATCGGCGGCGAGCCCTCCGAGCGGACTCCGGAATTTTATAAGAGTCGCCCGTGCCTCGGACTGATAAAGCGCGCGGCGGAGATAATCGACGCAATCATTGAAGAAAAACGGAAAAGTGAATAAAAAAGTCCTTCCGCAAGGGAGGACTTTTTTGTCGGAACGGCGGAAAGCGAAGACGTAGGGGGGAAACGGTTCGGCGGATTTGTCGCGCGTTTTTTCAAAAATGCAGGCGGCACAAGGCTTTTCCGGGCGATGAAAACATCAGCCGAGAAAGTACATTGAAAAAATTATAACTTTTTTGCCGAAATACCTTGACAGGCGAGGTATCTTGGTATATAATGCAGTCACAGGAGGTGGTGAGATGTCAATAACGTCCGACCTCATAAGAGGTAACACCGATACGATAATCCTTTCATGCCTTGAAAGCGGCGACAGCTACGGCTATAAGATAAACAAGACCGTCAGCGCCATTGCGGGCGGGGCATATGAAATGAAAGAGGCGACCCTTTATACCGCTTTCAAACGGCTTGAAGAATCGGGGTGCATAATCTCGTATTGGGGAGAAGAGAACGCCGGCGCAAGGCGAAGGTATTATAAAATAACGGAGCAGGGGAAGGCTGTCCTCGCTCAGCTCCGCCGCGACTGGGAAGACTCGAAAGCAATCATAGATAAACTCACGAAAGGAAACAGTTAAATGGAGAACAGAATCAGAGATTACATTGAAAGCGTTTTCCGCGACGTGCCGAAGAGCGAGCGGGCGGAGAACATAAAAAGCGAGATATTATCGAACCTTCTCGATAAATATCATGACCTCAAAAACAGCGGAAAGACCGATGAAGAGGCGTATGCCATGGCGATATCGAGCGGCGGCGACCTCTCCGGCATAGTGTCCGATCTGAAGGGCGAGAAGGTCAAATATTCTTATGCCTACGAAAAGCAGTTTGAAAGAATGTATGAAAAGCAATATAAGCGCGAGAAGAAAAAGTGCAAAGCGTTTTCGTCGTTTTTGTGGCCAATTGTCGTATGCGCTTACCTTCTTTACAGCTTTCTTGTCGACGGCGCGTGGGCGTATTCGTGGATAATTTTCATAGCCGCTACCGCGGTCGACTGTCTCTATGCGGCGATAGTTATCAAAAGTAATGACAGAAAGAAAAATTCGGCAATCGGCGGCGCCGTATGGACGGGAATAACAGCCGCATATTTTATAGTCAGCTTTGCGACTATGCGCTGGGATGTTTCATGGATAATGTTTGTTCTCGGCGTTCCGCTTTCAAATCTTGTCCGCGTGATAGCAAACAAGAAGGAATATGACGACGGCGACGATGACGACGATGATGACGAGGAGAAATAATATGGGAAGAACTGCGAAAATTATACTTTGGTCTGTGATAACGGCAATGGTTCTGGCGCTTATGCTTGCGCTGTTTCTTGTGCCGGGAAAAATAATAGGAAAGGTGGATTTGCCGGTTATGACAAATTACAAATACAAAAATGCTGAAATGTATACCGCGGGAAATGCGGAAATCGCAACGGAGGGAATAAACAGAATAGACGTCGACTGGGTTTCGGGCGATGTCAGCATAGTTTTATGGGAAGGTGATACGGTTTCCGTTTCCGAAGTCGGCGATTTTGCCGATGATAAAAAAGTACATACGGCGGTGATTGACGGCGCGCTGATGATAAAATTTGCGACGTCCGGAAATCTCGGAATGAAAGCCGAGGGCAAATCGCTTACGGTGAAAATCCCCGCCGG
>DHMB01000113.1 GCA_002405565.1 Clostridiales bacterium UBA4653 | reverse complement strand
TGCACTGGCATGATATAGATGCGCCCCCCTTTATCGGAGTTGTCAAAGCTATTAGTGAAGAGGAGGCTTGTCGCAGCATCGCGAACCGATATCGGTATGATGCAAGGTGCTTGTTTGCCACAAAAATCGAGTGAGTTTTATTGCATGGTCAATATAGATGCAATTTTGGATTGACCAATGGTCGGATTTGCGACATAAGAATTCAAGAGATTGCACAAACAAAAACTGAGGAAGCGTTCCCATACCGGTGAGCGCTTCCTTCAATATTATCAAAAAAGGAGATATGAAAATGATTTTAAAAAAACAAAATGAGGAATTTTGCTACGAGGGAAAGCGGTTTTATGTAGGACAGAGAATTATCGGTACCAACCGGAGCGAGTATGAAGGACTGTTTGGAACAATCCTTGAGATCCGTGATGGCTTGGATAAAGAGACCGAAAACGAAACGCCGGATATTTACTGTTCTTTTGATAAACCTTTGATGCCGCACGAGATTGAACATTTGGAGAAGGTATTTACCGGTCTGTACGGCGAGCCGAAAAAGATTGAAGATATTTGTCTGGATCAAGTGATTATGGCTCCCGAAATGATTGTCCCGTTTGATGAAGAACTGCCGCAAGTGCCGGTATATGTTGTAACGGAAGACTGGGCATATGAGGATCAAACCGGATTTACTTACAGTGTTCATTCTGATTTCAAATCTGCGGTAAATCAAATGCGCAAGCTTGTTGCCAATGAGTATAATGACGGACTCATCTGCCTGTTGCGAAGTCATGAAGACTTCGTTGAAGAGTCTACTGAGAACAGTTATGAGATATATACAGACGGCTTTTATTGCGAGTCACACTATGCCATTGAAATAAACGGAGATCGGATGCAAATAGATCCGGCATTTATAGAAACTGTGAAATCGCTGAAATAGCAAAATGCAGGCAAGTCTTGCTCTTTTCTTTGAATGGGTCTTGACGAAACGGAATAATTCTGCTATAATAAACTTGTAAGTTTCAGGTTTGTGAGTAACAAACACAGTTTAGCAGAGTAATCAAAGTGTCATTTGCCTTTTTGGGCAAGTGACATTTTTTGTTTCTCGCCTTATATTCGGGCATAAAGCCGGCTTTTCTTCGGAGAGGTCGGCTTTTTGTTATATATCAAAAATGGCGGCAGGACCGTCGAAAAAAGAAAGGAGCATAGAATTATGCAAAACCAATGCAGAGACAGCTTTTACACCACATTTCCCACCTATCCCTCTATGTTGGATTACCATGAGGTACAGGCGAGAAACAGTCAGTGGAAACACACGCAGGTCAGAAATCTGGAGGTGGAGCCGCTGGACGCAAAATCACCTTACTTCGGGAACACCGCCGCATTTGCGGGAGGGATCAGCGAAGAAGCCGTAAAGGATACGGCAGAAAACCTCGGTCTTGCCATCAGAATTGATGGAGAACTTTACCCGGTTCGGTCAACGGCATATAAGAGCCTGCTTGACCGTGCCAAAATCGGAGGAACTGCACTTCCCAAACTCGATAGAGGCGTTCTTGCTCAAACGCTGAATGCCTGCTTAAAGCTTTTCGGATCAAATGCACTGACATTGATCCGTGACGAGAAGGTAGCGGCAGTTCATTCAGGAGATGCCGTAGACTATTCGGTACTTCCCATTGATGCACTGCTCAGAGCTTTGCAGAGCAATCTGGATGCAAGATTTCCCGAAAATGAGTTTGAGCAGGGCTACAGTGACCATTTTATTTCCAGCGCAACATGGAAACTTCCGAAGCAGAAAGAGGATCTTCTTGGCGCATACGCAAAACTGCTTGCCTCGCAGGGCAAAACGAAAATTGCAGATAAGCTGATGCCGGGCATCCGATTCATTACATCGGATACAGGTGTGGCATCTGCCAAGGTGTCTGCTCTTTTGCTCGGCTTTCAATGTCCTATCCATATAGGTGGCTGCGTTTCGGTCGATCACAGACACGGCTCAACCATTGCGGATTTTGAAAAGGCACTTGACCAGCTTTTCGCGCAGTTCGGAGATAATATTGCACAGCTTCAGAATTTGCTGGACATTCATCTGGCATATCCGGTTAACGCTATGACCCGCGTGTGCAAAAAGCTCTGTATGCCGAAAAAGGCGGCAGTGGAAGCCATCCAGATGTTTGAGATGTCGTATGGCGGTGGCTCTGCAACTGCACATGATGTTTTCATGGCAATGCAGGAGATCATGTTTACCATGCGCGCCGAAAAGACTTCCGAGAGCAAAATGATTTCATTGGAAGAGAACATGGCTCGTGCCCTGACTCTTCGATGGAATGATTATGACTTGGCGAGAAAGGTGGAATATTGATGGCAAGCCCGATTGTTTTATGTGATACTGCCGGTATGACAAACGAGCGCTGGCTTGAATGCAGAATGCATGGTCCGAAAGGAGATATCCCATACACAGTTGGCGGCAGCGATGTCGCAACGATTTTTGGTGTTTCTCCATGGACGACACCGCTGGAACTCTGGATGGTCAAGAAAGGGAAAATGAAACCTG
>DHMB01000076.1:13498-28448 GCA_002405565.1 Clostridiales bacterium UBA4653 | reverse complement strand
TTTCAAAGAAAAGTAGGTTATTTTTCTTTGTAATAGAGCATGCAGTGGCAATAGCCTTCAAAATTCTCGTCCTTTATCTGGTCGCGGAATTCCTTGCAGATGCATTTGTAATCCTCCGTGCGCTGACGGCGACAGGGGCAGTAACCTCCTGTGCGCTTAAGCCCTTCTTTTACGGCGCGGACAATCTCCTCATCCTCGTTTAAGCGAACCTTCATCAGAGGAGCTCCTTTGCCTTGGAGATGAGCGCGTCCTCGCTTTTGACGCCAATCATCCTGTCTGCTTCCTTGCCGTCCTTTATGAAGATGAGCGCGGGAATCATGTCTATGCCGAATCTGTCGGCAAGGTCAGGCTCATCGTCAACGTTTACCTTGCAGACCTTCAGTCCTTCGACCTTCTCGGGGAGAGCGTCAACTATGGGAGACATCATTCTGCACGGGCCGCACCAGCTTGCCCAGAAATCAACGAGGGAAAGTCCGGAGGCGGTTTCGGTATCAAAATTATCCTTTGTGAGAACAGTAACTGACATATAAAACACATCCTTTCATGTTGTTTTTTACGGTAATATTTTATCACAAAAAGTCCCGACTTCAAGCGGGGACGGGGAAATAAATTGTAAAATTTTTCGTCGTCACGCGCCGCACATTGACAACACCGCGTTTCGGAGCTATAATATAAAGGTAACAAAACGCGAAAAAAGTCGACCGCGTAGCGGCAGGACGAAAGGAAAAAGGAATGGAAAGAACGAGCAAGGAAAATTATTATCTCGACATAGCGCAGACGGTCTCCGAGAGGAGCACGTGCCTGCGCAAGCATTTCGGCGCAATTATCGTGAAAAACGATATAATAATATCAACGGGCTATAACGGCACGCCGAGAGGCAGAAAAAATTGCTCGGACATAAATTACTGTATGCGCGACGAGCTGAAAATCCCGCGCGGCGAAAGATATGAGCTTTGCCGTTCCGTTCATGCGGAGGCAAATGCAATAATTGCCGCTTCAAGAGAGCAAATGCTGGGCGCGACGCTTTATATGAGCTGTATCGACGCGAAAACCGGCGCGCTCGTTCCGAATACATGCTCCTGCATGATGTGCAAGAGACAGGTTATAAATGCGGGGATAGAAAAGGTCGTCGTCCGCGAGACGGCGGATACATATACCGTTTATAACGTCACGGACTGGATTGAAAACGACGACAGTCTTTCCGGAAAATTCGGTTATTGAATAAAAAATCCCGCCCATGCGGGCGGGATCTCTGATTATTCCGACATGGAAGCTTCTTCGCTTCCTGCATTTTCAAGCTCTTTGAGGTGATTGAAGTAAGCGTCGATAACGGCTTTTTCAAGTCTCTCACGGGCCTCGGAATTGATGGGATGTACAATATCTCTGAATGTTCCGTCCGGATTCTTTCTGGAGGGCATAACAACGAAATATTTTTCCCTTGCATAGATGACTTTTACGTCATGGAGAGCGAGTTCGTTATCAAAGGTGAGGGAGGCAACTGCTCTCATCGGGCCTTCGTCAAACGTTTTTCTGATTTTTACATCTGTGATGATCATATATAACACCCCGTTTATTATTAAGATTTTCATCTTGTGGTTTTATTATAAAACTCAATTATGAATATTATTCAAATAAATAGTAATAAAATTTTTAATATTGCGAAATGAAAGGCGAGATATGTCAAACGAAATTTCCAAAACAATGCAAAGCGTAAAAAGGCTGTTTTTTATAGGCATAGGCGGGATAAATATGTCCTCGCTTGCCCTGGCATGCAAAAGAAAAGGATATACGGTTTCCGGCTCCGACCGTGCGCCTTCCGATATAACGGAAAGGCTGAAAGCGGAGGGAATTCCCGTCTTTTCGGAGCATAAAGCCGAAAATATTTCGGGCTTTGACGCCGTCATATATAACGGCGCCATAGGCGATGACAATCCCGAGCTCGCCGCGGCAAAGGCAAAGGGTCTTCCTCTTATATATCGCGCCGACCTTCTCGGCTGGGTAATGCGCGGCTATGAAAGGCGCATAGGCATTTCGGGCATGCACGGAAAATCGACCGTTACGTCCATGGTTTCGCATGTTTTCATCTCGCACGGGCTTGACCCGACAGTCATGAGCGGAGCGGAAACAAAGGAAATGGGCGGCTCGTGCCGCTTCGGCAGCGGTTCCGACTTTATCTTCGAGGCGTGCGAATATAAGGATTCGTTCCTTGATATGTTCCCGACGATCTCTGTCATACTGAATATTGATATCGACCATACGGACTATTTTTCCGGTATCGATCAGATAAAGGCGTCGTTTGACAAATTCGCGCACCTGCCGTTTTCCTCGGACGCGAAAATGCCTGCGGCGGTTGTCTGCGGGGATGACCCGATTGCGGAGAAAATCGCGGCAGATCTTCCGTTTGCGGTCACGTTCGGCATTGCCAACACGAAATGCGATTATACGGCGAAGAAAATCACGGACGAAAAAGGATTTTATTCCTTTGATATATATACAGGCTCCGGCTCGTGCGGAAGAGTGAAGCTTCATGTCCCCGGCTACCATAATATATATAATGCGCTTGCGACGTTTGCCGTGTGTGATCTTTGCGATATTCCTCATGAAAAAATCTGCGCTTACATATCGGACTTTGCGGGAACGCTCCGCCGGTTTGAATATAAGGGCAATGCGGGCGGCGCTTCCGTTTATATAGACTATGCTCATCATCCGAGAGAGCTTGACGCGGCAATATCGACGGCAAAGGACATGGCAAAGGGGAAGAAGGTCGTTGTTATATTCGAGCCGCACACCTATTCCCGCACAAAGGATCATTTTGACGAATTTGTCGACGTGCTTTCAAAAGCCGACACGGCGATCCTTGTGGATATTTATGCAGCGAGAGAAAAAAATGACGGCACAGTGTCCTCCGAAATGCTTGCGGACAGAATTCCCGGCGCGTGGTACGCCCCTTCATATGACAGCGCGGCGGCGATGGCGCGCGGAATGGCGGAGGACGGAGGGATTATTCTCGTTCTCGGAGCGGGGACGGTGTATAAAATAGGCGATATTCTTGCATAAAACAGCCGAAAATGAATATTCGAGCATAAAAATTAAAAAATATTCAAAAAATACGAATATTTTTTCATAAAACCCCTTGACAAATGAATAAAAACGGTATATTATGTGTTCATACAAAAAAACACACGGCGCAAGCCGAATCAAAAAACATTTATCAAGGAGAAAACAAAGATGAAAAAAGTTCTTTCAATCATTCTTTCCGCTATCATGGTGCTCGGCGTATTTGCCCTTGCATCCTGCGGAAAAACAGAAAGCAAGGAAAAGGTCAAGGTAATTGACATAGCCCTTTCCGAAGAAGAATACGCTTTCGGCGTAAACTCAAGCGACAGCGAGCTTCTCGCAAAAACAAACGAATACCTCGCGAAGATCAAAGCGGACGGCACATTCGACGCTATCTGCGATAAGTACTTCTCGGACGGCACACCCACAAAGGTCAAGAGCGCGGCTGAGGATTCCTCAAAGGATCAGCTCGTTGTTGCAACAAGCACAGGCTTTGAGCCCTTTGAAATGGTTGACGGCAACGGCGAATATTACGGTATCGACCTTGAAATCGCAGCAGGACTTGCAGAGTACCTCGGCAAAGAGCTTGTTATAAAGGATATGAAGTTCGACGCTGTTGTAACTTCCGTTCAGCAGGGCATATGCGATATCGCAATGGCAGGACTTACAGTCACTCCCGCTCGTAAGGAACAGGTAACCTTCTCCGATACATATTACAACGCAAGCCAGGTTCTCATGGTTCCCGCAGACAATACGGAATTTGACAACTGCAAGACGGCAGAAGAGATTGTTGAAATCCTCAACAAAAAGACAACATCCACAAAGATCGGTTGCCAGGAAGGCACGACAGGCGGTATATATATAACAGGTGACGCGGACGATCCGGACGGCTACGGTTTCCCCGGTCTGCCCGTCACAAAGATGGCTTATGACTATGCAGGACTTGCTGTTACGGCGATGGTAAACGGTCAGATTGACTATGTCATTGTTGATAACGCTCCCGCAAAAGCAATTGCAAAGGCTGTCAACGGTTAATTAAAATAAACGGTTAAACAGAGACCTCGCCGTAATTATTATTGCGACGGGGTCGTCGCTGTGAAAGGACAAAGATGGATTTCGCGAGTAAATGGTTAAAATTCTGGAGTAAGTTCGGGCCGGGCGGCGCATGGAAGCGCGTTATCGGCGTCGGACTTAAAAATACTCTTATAATAGCGCTGTTGGGTCTTGTGATCGGTATTGTGATAGGCACGCTTATTGCGGCTGTCAGGGTCATGCCGAAATACAAGAGGCTTCCGCGCGTGCTTGATAAAATATGCACGGTCTATGTCGGATTTTTCCGCGGAACGCCGATAGTTGCCCAGCTTCTTATCGCGTATTATATTCTTTGCCCGCTTATGGGTATAGACCTCGGCTCTCTCAACACATGTATCCTCGTTTTCGGACTGAATTCCGGCGCATACGTTTCCGAAATAATGAGAGGCGGAATTCTTTCGGTCGACGCGGGACAGATGGAAGCGGGACGGGCTCTCGGCCTCAGCTATTGGGTGACTATGCTGAAAATA
Organism: Clostridiales bacterium UBA4653; assembly: GCA_002405565.1. Lineage (GTDB taxonomy): Bacteria > Bacillota > Clostridia > Oscillospirales > CAG-272 > CAG-841. The sequence continues at coordinate 23,829 of DHMB01000076.1, read as the reverse complement.
GTCATTCCGCAGGCGACAAAAAACATATTGCCGACGCTCGGCAATGAGCTCATCGCCCTTGTAAAGGATACGTCGGTTGTCAGCTTTGTTGCCGCTGTCGACCTTTACAAAACGTTCAACGAGATCGGTACCGGCTCGTATGAATACATGGTGCCGTATCTTGTAATGGCGCTGATGTATATCGTGATTGTTGCGATAATTTCTCTCGGAATAAAGGCTATGGAAAGGAGGCTGCGCAGAAGTGATAAACGTAATTGACCTGAAAAAGAGCTTTGGCGACCTCGACGTTCTGACGGGGATAACGACCAATATCGAAGACGGCGAAAAGGTTGTCGTCATCGGCCCTTCCGGAAGCGGAAAGAGCACGTTTCTGCGCTGTCTCAACTGCATGGAGGACGCAACCTCCGGCTCCATTATTTTTGACGGCGTCGACATTGCCGATATGAGCGTCGATATAAACGTTCATCGCCGTCATATGGGAATGGTTTTCCAGCAGTTCAACCTTTTCGCAAACAAAACCGTGCTCCAGAACATAACTCTCGCGCCCGTGACGATCGGTCTTGCCGACCTCAAAAAGACAAAACGCAAGGCGTTTTTCACAAAGCTCGGGAATGTTTTCAGAAAAAATAAAAAGCCCGTGCCGACAGTCGAAAAGACGGCGGCGCAGATAAAGGCTGAGGCAAATGAAAAGGCAACGACTCTTCTCGCCAGAATCGGTCTGACAGACAAGGCAAACGTCTATCCGTCGACTCTCTCCGGCGGTCAGAAACAGCGAATTGCGATAATTCGTGCGCTTGCCATGAATCCGAAGGTCATGCTTTTTGACGAGCCGACCTCCGCCCTTGATCCCGAAATGGTCGGCGAGGTTCTGGATCTTATAAAGCAGGTTGCCGATACGGGAATGACGATGGTTATCGTCACGCACGAGATGGGCTTTGCCCGCGAGGTTGCAACGAGAGTCCTCTTTATGGACAAGGGTAACATCCTCGAAGAGGGCACTCCGGAGCAGATTTTCACCGCGCCCAAGCAGGAAAGAACAAAGGAATTCCTATCAAAAGTATTATAAGAAAAAAGCGACTCCGTCCGGAGCCGCTTTTTCGGCATTTTATAAAAATTTTTTCGTTTTGTTGAAATATTCCGCGGGCAAACGTCGTTATTATATACGAGTGCCACGGAAAGAAAGGCGAAGGGAAAGCATAACAATGGAAGATACGCAGATAATCGATCTCATATATGATCGCAATCAGCAGGGACTTACCGAGCTTGACGGCAAATACCGCAGACTTCTTCTCTCTGTTGCGGACGGAATTCTCCATAGCGGAGAGGACTCCGAGGAGTGCGTCAGTGACGCTTATCTCAAAGTGTGGAACGTGATTCCTCCGTACAGACCGAAAAAGCTGGGTGCGTTCGTCTGCAAGATACTCCGCAATGCCGCGATAGACAGATACCGTCATAACAGCCGCGAAAAGCGCGGCTCGGGCGAGGTTCTTTTCTCGGAAATTGAGGATGACAACTTCTGCGGCGTCTGCGACGAGGAAATATCGACCCTCTCCGAGGAAATAAACCTCTTCCTTGAAGGCGAAAACGCAGAGGCGAGGGTATTCTTCACGAGAAGATATTTCCTGTGCGAAGACATTGCGTCGATTGCAAAAAGGTTTGAAAAAAGCGAAAATTATGTTTCCCTGAAGCTCTTCCGCACGCGGGAAAAGCTCAGAAAATTTCTTTTGAAAAGGGGGTATAACGTTGAAAGCCGATAAATTTACAGAAGCCGTCGGCGGTATTGATGAAACCGTCGTAGCCGAGGCGATAGAAACGGACTCCGCCGAAAAGCTGAACGCACTTATCAGAAAAGAAAAAATGCGCAAGGCGAGAGTTATCATAAAATCAGTTGCGGCTGTCGCGGCGTGCATCTGTATTGCGTTTACGACCGCATTTATGCTGCGTAAACCGGAAGAAACCCCGGATATTCCGGGTGACATGATGGTGTCAAATCCCGTAACATATGTCAATTCTTACGATGAAATGGAAAAATGTCTTGGCTATTCCGTTCCGGAGCTGAAAGAAAAAACGCCCGAAAGCTATGTTATCTTTGCAAGCGACGGAAAAGCCGAAAGCGGCAAGGTCGAATATACCGACGGAAGCTCGCTCAAAGTCATGCGCGGAAGCGGCGACATAAGCGGTATTTTCGGCGGCAAGCTGACGGGCGACAGAGAAATCCTCGGCGTGACGGTGCATTATTACACCTTTGAAGGTCACGCATATTCCGTCTGGACGGATAACGGATATTCTTATTGCTACACAACGTCGTCCGGCGAAGGTAACGACGTATATTCCGTAACGGAGAAAATTATTTATCTGAAAGGTGAAACAAAATGAAAAGAATTATTGCGCTCGTGCTCGCCGTGCTGACAGTTGCCGTTGTCATTGCGGGCTGCACAACAAACAAAAACAACAACACAACAAATAATACAACGACAGAAGCAAAGTCAACCACGACAGGTAAACAGACTACCACTCAGAAAACAACAACGACCGAGAAAACAACGACAACTGAAAAGAAAGATCCCGTTACGCCGACTGTCAAAAAGGCATTTGAGGGCGAAATCGGCGATGTGCTTGATAAGATTGTCGAAAAGGCAAAGGAAATCGACACAAGCGAATACGGTATTGGTGCGATAGCGTGCCACCACAGAGAGATTACGGCGGATATCGCAATCGATATTCTGGGAATTGACGATGAAGAGTTTGCAAAGCTGATTGACTCGGCAATCGAATCTCAGCCCGACGGCTCATGGAACACTCATTCCGTAATAGTTATTAAATTCAAGGACGGCGTTGACGTAAAGGCTGCCGCCGAGACGATAAGAACAAAGAGCATAGCCGATCGTTGCGGCTGTCTCACTCCCGAAGCATGGGTCGGCGCACTTACAGGCGATTACATGGTTTTCACAATTTCCGATTCGTCCATATGTGAGGCTGTTTATAAAGCCGTTTCCGAGCTTTCTGCCTGCGAGGTTGCCCGCCTTGACAGAGAGAATGACTGGAAGCGCGGCGGTATGTTTGAATAATCCCATCCCCTCCATTCATAAATCCCCAAAACCCAAAGCGCACCGCGGAATATTCCGCGGTGCGCTTTGGGTTTTTATGCGGTTATTTATTTGAATTGATGATTTACGTACTTTTTGTCTGCTTTCCTTTTCAACTTAAAAATCAAAAAGAGCAGAGAACTGCCCCTTTTTATGAGAATATAATATTTGCACAAAACCAATAACCAAAGTTTCTTTTGCCTTCTTTTCTTTTCAAAGAAAAGAACGGTGCCTGTATTTTTAGCATATTTGTGTCTGTGCAGATAATAAAACATCCGTACAAACAAATTATTAAAGCTTCTTTTGCCTACTTTTCTTCTCGAAGAAAAGTAGGTCGAAGAAAAGCAGAAAAGAAAAATCCCCGCGGTGGCGGGGATTTTTTGATTTTGTTCAGTTGACGGCGTCACGGTTTATTTCGACGCCGGAGAGAAGCTTTTTGGAATCGGAGAAGAGCTTTTCAAGAATCTGAGTTCTGATAAGCACGCCGGTTGAAGCTTCTTCGGCAGTTTCGCTTACGACTGTGCGCGAGCCGTCCGCCTCAATTCTGTATGTCACGGTGTGAGAGGAGGGAACGGAGAGTTTGAAGGTTTCATTTATCTGTTTGACTTCTTTTCCGTCCGCGCCGATTACGGTGTTATAAATGTCATAGAACTTATAGGTGTAGAAGGTCTGGGTATATTCGCCGGTTGTTGTTGCGGGGAGATACTGGGAAACGATGAGCTCGTTTTCGTCGTTATAGGTGTATTTCGGCTTTAAGTTACCGTCCACAGTGCTGACTTCCTTGAGGAAGAAGCGACCCTTTTCCTCATCATAATATGCCGTGGCATATTCGAGGACTCTTCCGCTTTCAAGCGTTGTTTTCACGTTTGAGCAGACGATGTTTCCGCCGAGATAACGAACCTGCGCAGGTCTGCGGTTGCCGTTTTCATCGGTGTAATATACGCGGTTGCCCTTCTCGTCATAACGGCTGTACGTTATGGGTTGATCGTTCGGCGTTTCCGCGATGTTTATCTGCGCGAAGGGTTCATCGGAAATGTCAAGTCCTTCCGTGCTTCCTTCAAGGGCAAGTCTTCTCGTGATGAGCACATAGAAGAGGGAACGGAAGTTTTCAAAATCTCCGTATTTGTCCTTGATGGTATAAAGACCGACGGTTGTTGTTTTGTATTTGAGGTTGAATATAGCGTCGACAATGTTTCCTTCTTCATCGACCTTTGTAAGGAGCTTGCCGCCTTCGCCTGCCTCCGTTGCAACGGCTTTGTAATTGTTTTCGTTGCCTGTCATCGTGTAACGGACGGAAATTCCCGCGCGCTTGCTGATTATTTCAAAATAATCCGTGCAGTTGATGTAGTTATAATAAAGGGTGCCCTGGGAGAACTTCGCGAGCGACCATTCGATGAATTCAAATGTGTCGGCAGAGACTGTATAGACAACATCAAACTCGGAGGAATAGACATAATAGAAGGTCGATCCGTCCTCGCCCGTCATCTTTTCGCTGAAATAAATGACGGAAAGTGCGTCGTCCTCTGCCTCCTCATCAGCGGCGAAGACAAGCTTTGCATAGCAGTTGTCCGTGCCGTCCTTGAGACGGTCTGGGTCAAGATCGAGGCCGTATTTTGAATATACTTCCTCGGAATGAATTCTGTCTCCGAAGTCGATGACCTTTGTTGCATAGATATATGCAAGATTATAGGTCACGGAATTTGTATAATTTGTTTCCGCAAGCGTGTAGCCTGTGGGATAAACAAGTCTGAAGGTGCTTGTTCCGGCGATGTTGCTTGATTCGTCCGCAAGACCGACCTTGACAGTCAGCGCTCGCTCGCCGCCTGCGCCTTTTCTGTAAAGCTCAAATCTGCCGAGAGAATCGGCGCCGTCGCCGATCGGCGTTGTGACAAGCGTCGAAAGCAGGGAAGCGCTACCGCCGAGATAATAAGCGGAGGAACTGCCGATTATATAAACTATATAATTGTCACCGTTGCGGCGATCCTTGACAGTTGCATAATAGCCTGCCTTTGAGGGAAGCTCTTTGCCGACATAGAACGTATATTCTCCACCGTCGGACAATTCAACCGTAATCTCTGCCGGCGAGGAAGTGGCGTCAAGACCGTATTTTGAAAGGTCGCTTTCGCTTGCCGTGTCCGTGACTCTGAAGCCTGTTGAAAGTCCCTTTGTAACGGGAGTCGCGGAAACGACGGTCGTCTGAACGATTGCCGCGGCAACTGCCGATTGATCAAGGGTGTATCTGTCGTTGCCGACAAGTCTGAACTGGTTGGACGAAGAAAGCGCGTTTACGGAATATACGGCGTATTTGCCGTCCTTTGCGTTTTCGGCTATCGCGACATAAAATCTGTCGCCTGTGTCAAGTGATTTTGACGAGCCGACGCCGAGCGTATATGACTTTCCGTCAACGCTTATGCTTATAACATTTGCGGATGAGAAATCGATTCCGTAACTTGAAAGAGCCGACTGATCGATCTTATCGTCCACGAGGGTCGCGCTTTTGCCTTCGCCCTCTCCTGCGGCGATGAATTTAAGGTCGTCATTTGAAAAATAAAGGTTTGAGTCGGCATATGAATATTTTGAATATCCTTCCTGAACATAGGAACGGATTGTATATTCCTCGGAAGCCGTCTTTACGTGTAGCGCCTCAACATCGTTTCTCGTTCTGAGCGGGAAAAGATAAAGGACGGAGGTGGATTCTTCAAAATATTCGCCGTCATAGATGACATCGGGGCGAACCTTCGTCGTCTCCGACGGTTTTATCCATATAAAATATATGGGAAGAATTATTGCGATTGCGACAAGACAAGCGATTATTGCAATCGCCTGTTTTGTCAGAAGGGAACGGTCGCCGTTTTCTTTTTTAACAAAGAACGCTTTGACCTTTGCGAAAAAGTTTTTCATGAATGGCGTCTCCTTATCCATACGAATGTGCCGACGGCAATTATCAGCACGGGCAGAACGGCAACACAGACAACCGTCCATGTTGTTGTGGCAGACGTCGATACGGAGAGACCGTTTGAATCGAATTTTTTCATGCTGATATTCTCATAGCTGACGCTTTCGTTGCGGTTGATATATGAGAATACCATGTTCATAATGCTGTTGTTTATCGGTATCTGCGGGTCGACAAATGTGCTTGATCCGAAGCAGAATACACAGCTGTATGTGCCGTTTGTATCATTTTTGTCCCATACGACTCTGGAAAATGCCGCAAGCGCGACAGAGCCCTTTTCGCCGTTGCACTCGGCTGTTTTGTAAGAGGGGAGGAGCTCATATGTTCCGTGGTCGCCGCTTTCGAGCGCGACAAGCTGACCGTCCGTGTTGTTTGTGCGGGTGTCGCTCATGCCGTCCCCGTTTTCGTCATTTTTGACGAGTACGGATTTTGCGCTGTTGAATATAGCGTCGGGATAGCTTTCGCTCGTGTCCGTATCTATAATACGGCTCAGAAGTCCGCGTGCCATGGTGTTCTTTGCGTCAAGTTCGGAATAGTCCGCGAAGATTTTGACCCCGTTTGAACCCGAAACGGAATGAGCGTTATCCGTAACGGACGAGCCGTAACCGAGGTTCCATTCGGAGAGGAGCTCTTCAAGGGCATGGAGCTTGGGAGTTGACGAATTTTCCATGACGATGAGGTTGCCGTAATTTGTCTGGAGGAATTCGCGGATTTTCTTCGCCTCGGAAACCATGTCCGGATTTTCGCTTGTGGGGGCGAGAAGATCATATATCGGCGCGTTGATTATGAGTACGTCCGAATTGTGTTTTGTGCCGCTTTCATAGGGGAAGTCCTCATATGAAAGGTTTATCGCCTGAACATTATAGCCGATTTTGTCGAGAAGGTCGACCCAGTCGGCAGCCTGGTCGAGCGTCGGCTCGCCATGACCCTGAAGGTAATATGCCGTGGGACGGTCTGCGAAGTTTACAAGGCGGGATATTGCGGAAATGAACGCAACCTCGGCATTGTAAGCATAGATACTTTTAGTCGTCTGACCTGTCGATTCGTTTGTGGTGTTCATCCAGGTGAAGAAGTTTTCAAGCGAATAACGCTTTGGCGCCCTTTCTATTATGGGGTTGCCGTTTGCGTCCGCAAGCTCAATCGCAACGTCTGTCGTATAGATTGCGTCTGCTTCGTTGAGCTGATAGCGGGTCTTCTCCTCCGGATTTTTGATGATGTCCTTTGAAACAAGGCGGACATTGTCAAATCTCTTTTCAATCTGCTTTATCGTGTGATAAACATAGTTTGTATAAGCGGAGTTTACGGAGAATCTGTCCTCGTCCATCATTATGACTATGTTTATATACTTCTTTTCTCCGCCCTCGGGGTTGAGAATTTTGTCGAGCTCCTGCTCAAACTCATCGGAGATCGAATAAATGCTTGCGCCTGTAAGGTCGGTATACCATGAGTTTGTTGAGGCAAGCGATGTCACAACAACGTTGAGGATGAGCACGAGGGCAATGACGATAACCGTCAGCGCGACGGCGCTCCCGCCGTATTTGAATTTCTTGCTTTTGAGAATTGAATTTTTCATTTATTTATTCCTCCTTTGCATATGATCACGACCAGCGGCGCTTTTCAAAAGCTCTGACCGTGAGGAAGAGGAACAATGCCGTTACCGAGGAGAAATAGACTATCGAGGCATAATCGAGTATGCCGGAGGCAAATTTCTCCGTGCGGGCGGAAAATGATATTGCCGAGAGGATAACGCGCAGAAATTCCACGTTTATATAGTTGTTGAGCAGGCTTATGTTTATGAGAAGGATTATCGCGGCGATTGTTCCGAGAGCCGCAATAAACTGGTTTTCCGTAAGTGACGAGATGAAAACGCCGATTGCAATGAACGCCGCGCCGGAAAGAATAATCGAAATGACGCTGCATATATAGCTTGCGAGGTTGGGCGTGCCGTAAAGGGCAAGGGGAATATAATAAATTATCGAAGAGATAACGAATGTTCCGCCGAAGAGAGTGAACGCGGCAAGGAACTTTGCAAATACCATTCCGAAAAGCGAAACGGGGCTTGTCAGAATGAGCTGGTCGGTGCGCATTTTTCTTTCTTCGCTGAGCAGCTTCATTGTTATCAGCGGTATGATGACGATGAAAATGTAGAGAATATACATAAAGTAAGCGGCGACGTTGCTGTCCTCGCCTGCCTGAAGGGTGCAGTCCATGAAGATGAACGCGGAGACGGCAAGAAATACCGCAACGAATATATATCCCACGGGGGAGGTAAAGTATGATTGCATTTCGCGCTTATAGATGGCTGTCATTTTCTTTTGCCTCCTTCTTCTTTTTCGGATTCATCAACAACGGAGATGAATATGTCTTCAATGTTTGCGCCCATATATTCCATTGACATTATCGGCCAGCCGTTCTGCGCCAGCATATAGAAAAGGGGCTTGCGGATATCGACATTGTTCTGACTTTCAACAACAAACAGCGATGAGCCGTCACCGTAGGAAACGGAGCAGGCGGCATATGTCACCCCTGTTATTTTCTTTATTGCCGAAAGCACGGGCGAAGCGGGGCCCGAAATGCATACGGAGAGCTTTCTGTTGCCGCGCAGTGCTTGCTCGATATTCTCTGTCTTTTCGTCTGCGACGATTTTTCCTTCATTTATTATGATGATTCTGTCGCAGATGGCTTTCACCTCGGAAAGAATATGTGTGCTGAGGATGACGGTGTGGCTTTTGCCGAGCTCTTTTATAAGGTTACGGATGTCGATTATCTGTTTCGGGTCAAGACCGTTCGTCGGCTCGTCGAAAATGATGACCTCTGGACTGCCGACAAGTGCGCCTGCAATGCCCACACGCTGACGGTAACCCTTTGAAAGGTTTCTTATCACGCGGTGATATTCCTCTTCAATCTTTGTCACGCGGCAGATCTCCGCAATGTGCTCTTTGCGGTTGAGCGTGCACTTTTTGAGGTCATAAATGAAGTTGAGATATTCGCCGACGGTCATTTCAAGATAGAGCGGGGGCATTTCCGGAAGATACCCGATCTTCTTTTTGACAGCCATCGGATGTTCCAGAATGTCCAGTCCGTCGACCATGGCTTTGCCGGAGGTTGAGGAAAGGTATCCGGTGATAATGTTCATCGTTGTGGATTTTCCCGCGCCGTTCGGGCCGAGAAAACCGACGATTTCCCCGTCCGCGACCTCAAAGCTGACGTCGTCAATGGCGTATCTTTCGCCGTATTTCTTTGTTAAATGCTCAATTTTTATCATTTTGTATTCTCCGTTAATTTATTCAAGAAGCAAGAGCCTGCCGGGCAGAACTTCCGCGTCCACTTTTTCATATTTTCCGCCGAATTCTCCGTCAACCGTCCATTCGGGCGGGTCGCAGAGGAATTCCATCGTAACCTTTTCCGCCGTTATCCTTGTGACGAGGGGCGAGGTGACAGAAGGGTTGAACAGTGCCTTTACAGCCTGCTGCAATTCCGGCGCGCCCTGCGGATAACTGACAAGCGTTATCTCCAGTTTTCCGTCCTTCAGCATATCGATTGTTCCGTCGGGAAACATTTTGAACCCGCCGACGGAGATTGAATTTGTCACCATGCCGAATATAAAATCGCCGAAGATTATCCGTTCGCCGCAGGTGATTCTCATTTTGAGGGGTTTTAATTCCTGTAACTTTTTCGCGCCTTCCGCAAGATATGCCATCCTGCCGAACGAGGCTTTGTCTGCCTGCGGCGTTTTATAGCATACTTCGATTATCGCGCCGAACGCGGCGACATACGAAAACGCTCTTTCGCCGAGCTTGCCCATGTCATAACTGTGCGGCTCTGCCGGCACAAGATTCTGAAGCGCGGCTTTGATGTTCTTCGGAATACCGTGAGACGATGCGAAATCGTTTGTTGTTCCTGTCGGAATATAGCCGATGGGAACGCTCTTTCCGCATTTGTAGACGCCGTTCAGGGTTTCGTTCAGAGTGCCGTCTCCGCCGCAACAGATGACCGCGTCATAATCCGCGGCGCATTTTTCCAGCGTGTTTATGATATCGCCCTGTGCCTTTGAAAGATAAACCGTCACAAACCTGTATTTTTCCGAGAGAAGGGAAACCATTTCATAGATCCAGCGTTTTGCAATTCCGTCTCCGGAGTTCGGATTTATGACCAGAAGCAGTTTTTCGTGCAAGTTATTTTCCTCCTGCCTATCATATTTATTATATACAGAATATATTTTACACCTTATTTGTTAATAAATCAAGAAAAAATTCCTACTTTTCTTCGCCGTACTTTTCTTTGACCGTACT
>DHMB01000076.1:0-13446 GCA_002405565.1 Clostridiales bacterium UBA4653 | reverse complement strand
AAAGTAGGCAAAAGAAACTTCGGGTATTGGTTTGTGCGGATGTTTTATTATCTGCACAGACATAAATATATTAAAAATACAGGCACCTTTCTTTTCTTTGAAAAGAAAGTAGGCAAAAGAAACTTCATTTATTGGTTTGCGCAAATAATTTTTAAGGCTCCCTCCTTGAGGGAGCTGGCGCGACGAAGTCGTGACTGAAGGAGTCTTTAATAAAATCCTTTCACTGCATTGCGGTTTCCCCCACCCTCTTCTCGGCGACGCCTGCAAACGCTTGCGCATTTGCAAATCCCTCTCCGTCACACTTTGTGCGACACCCACCTTCTTCTCGGCGAAGCCTGCAAACGCTCGGGCATTTGCATATCTCCCCGAGGGAGAGGCTCTGTAAGAGAAAACTTTTTCACTTTCTCCCGTCCTCGCAGGCACCAAAGCCCAGCACAATTAAAAAACACTTTAAGATTTGAACTGCACTTCCGCCTTTGCTTTAGTAAAGCCGACGTGGCAGAAAAGCTCCGCCTTGAACAACAGGGAGGTTTCGGAAGGATTTGCTGGTTTGCGAAGCAAGCCGAGCAGGCCTCGCCGAGAGGGTGAGTCCGAATTGCTTTCTTTCGTACTTTCTTTTCAAAAAAGAAAGTACATAACGGAGCAGTGTCTGCGGGAAGCTCCCTTCGTCGGTACCTTTGCCGTTATACCTCCGAAACAAAAAGGACGCACAAGGCGTCCTTTGAAAAGTTTTGCACGGAGATATAAACGGGGGTGTCTTTTGTCCGCGCAAGACCTGTTGGGGGATAATATATGGATTATTTCTTATTACGTTTTGTCCTGTTAAAGGAAAAGGAGCAAAAACGCGGGCACGATTTTTCATCGTTATTACTCCTTTGATGTTTTTTGTATTTGCACCTATATAAGTGCAAAAATATTATATCACGTCAGTATACTATCGTCAATAGGTAATTTTGAAAAATGTATAAAAAGGAGAAAAAATGAACCGAAAAACAGAGAAAATTGTAGGAAACAACATAAAAATTCTCAGGGAAAAGGCAAATATGACGCAGGAAACCCTTGCGGCGCGACTTCAGCTTCACGGCTGCGATATCACAAGAAGCGCCATTGCCAAAATCGAGGTCGGACAGAGACACCTTTATCCGGATGAAATCATTCTTATAAAAACAATTCTCTCCGTTTCATATGAAGATATCTTCAGAATGTGACAGCCGCGCATAAAACAGAAACATCCCGCCGGTAAAGGCGGGATGTTTTTATTACTTATAATTTTTCATTGCGCCGTCGTGTTCATAGTCACCGAGCCTGCGCTGTAATATGTGTCGGGCTCGTATGCCATGACTTTCAGCTTTATCTTCGCTCCGCTTTTCGGTATTTTCGTGAAGCTGACGGATTTTACATACTCATTCGGTTTCAGAAGCCCCGTTTCGGCAAGGATGTTGTCGTTTTCATCGAGGATGCGCAGCTTGAGCCAGACGTCATTGCCTTCGTCATTTGTGAAAAACACATCGGCTGAGCCGTCATTTACAATGACCTTCCCGCAGACGTGCGCGGAAAAGCTCATTCCGTCCCTGTAAAGTTGCGTCCAGCTTTTGTCGGCTACTTCCGGCATGCCGCTCTGCGCCGCCGGGTCAAACTTCGGAGGGACGAATTCCGCCGGCTCCGTTTTTCCGCCCGTCAGAACGAGGGATAAAATCATTATGATAACAGCCGCAATGCAGCCTGCAAAATAAATAAACAAAGTCCTTTTTTTCATTTTTCTCTCCGAAGTTAATCTTGACTTATCATTACTTACAGCCGTCTGTCCTGTTCCGACGGGCGGCTGTAAATGATGACAATTATTTATCAGACCGCACATACCGTGCGGTCTGATAAACGTAAATATGTTCAGTTGCCGAGCTTTACAGTCACTGTTCCGATTGTTGCGCCGGATGTGCCTGCGGGAAGAGCGCCTGTGAGAGCGAGCTTTGCGGTGCCGACTGGAGCTGAGTCAAATGTTGTGCCGACTGCGCTGTCGAGCCGGACTTCGGCTTTGTCAAAGCTGCCGCTGACAGCTTCGTAGCCTTCGGAAGCGGCATAGGTAAACGTTGCCTTTACGGCGTCGTTTGAGTGGTTTGTCACTTTGATTTCGTTTGCACCTTCGGGGCAAGTCCATGTTGCCGTGCCTGTGCCCTCAAATGTGTGCTTTTCGGGGTTCCATGTGCCCTCTGCCGCGTCTGTATATGTGAATTCCATGCTGCCCCATGTGATGTCAACTCTGTATATCTTGGTCGACTTGCCGCCTTCGACATATGTACCCTTGACGGACGCCGAGTCCGTGCCGCCGACGGTTGTGATAGGGCTTGCCGCGAATGCGGCAACGGATGTTACGCAAAGCATTGCGACGGAGAGAATGATTACAAAAAGTTTTTTCATGATGATTTCCTTTCTTATGTTGATTTTTTTGATTACTGAAGTGATACTGTGACAGAGCCTATCTTCGTAAATTTATAGGTGTCTTTTGCGAGCTCGCCGGAAAGCGTCAGCGCTGTGACGACCTTGTCCGCGCCTGCAACATTTCCGACGGTTCCCGCGGAAAGCGTGTCCGAATCGACGCTGAATGTTCCGCTGATACCGTCAAAGCCGCTCGCGGGCTCATATCTGAACGTTACCTTGACATCTCTGTTTGAATGGTTCGTCACGGTTACGGTGTTTCCGTCCGACGTCCAGCCGTTTGTGAGCTTGCCCGTGTATTCATGCGTTTCGGGGTTCCATTCTCTTGTGCCGGAGGTGGAATAAGTGAACTGCATTGCGTCCCATGTAACGTCAATGCTGTAAACATCGGGGGAGACTGTTCCGTCGACGTATTTTGCCTGAACGTCAATGCTGTGGTCGTCCTTTTTGTCCGTTAGCGTGCTGCCCGCCGCGAAAACGGAGGCGGATGCCGTTGCAACAAGAAGTGCGAGAACCGTTATAAAAATTCTGGTTAAAGCTTTCATCAATGAAGGCTCCTTTCTGTTGATATTTATTTCACGCCTTTTCGGCGTTAAAATCATTCGTTTACCGTCACGCTGACGGGAATTTCTGTGTTGACCATTGCCTTTTCGCCGCTTTCGCAGTCATAATAGAAAACGACGAATTTGCCGTTATAGCCGCCTTTGGAAAGGCTTTTTTCAATTCCGTCCTCAAGGGCAAGGGTCGAAACCTTGTTGCCGGGGGTCAGTCTGCCGGAGCGGAAGATGACAACGTCATCTATGACAAGACAGATAACCATATCCTGGTTTGACTTTGTCGGGTTGGCAAACAAAAGGCTTGCCGATTTTTTTGATATGCTTATGCTGACCTCTCTTGCGTAAGTCAGGCTGACGGCGCCGCCGCCTTCGGGCTGCTGGAGCTTGGTGTCGTCATCGTCACCGATGGGCTCGGCGTTTATCTCGGTTTCCCTCGGCGCGTAATCCGGAGGGAGAGAGGGAGTTTTGCTTCCGCGGAACCATATCGCCCATACGCTTACGGCAACCGCGATGATTGTTATCAGGAGCAACAGCAAAAGCAGGAGAAGCAGGCGTTTTTCCTTGCCCTTTCCTTCTTTTTGCTCATTGTCTCTGTTTGTTTTTTCGCTGTTCATGATGTTTGTTTACCTCCGATTCTTACTGTTACCGTGCCGAGTGTTTCTCCGCTCATCGGCGCACTCGGTTTTCCGCTCAACGTCAGCCATATCTGTTTCTGAGCACCTGTCGGGAGAGAAACAGGCGCTGTGACCGCCGCCGTGCCGTCGCTGAACGAGGCGCTGACCGCCGTGTTTTTCTTTGTATAGTCAAACTGAACTGTGACGGAAACATTTCCCGCATTGCGAACCGTTATTCTGTTGCCGTTTGTCACGTCAGGTTTCCAGCCGCCGTTTTCATATTCGTGCGTTTCGGGGTTCCAGTCGCCGTCGTAATATGTAAATTCCATCGCGCCCCACGTGATTTCGACGCTGATGACTTCCTCCGGCCCCCATTGTGCATAAAGAATGTGATTGCCGGCTGTTGTCACCTTTGTGTCGCCGTCAACCTTCGTTCCGCCGCTTGACGACGTATACCAGCCCTTGAAGGCGTATCCCGAGCGGGTCGGGGTCGGCAGGGTGCCGTATGGACTGTCATAGGTGACGGTAACGGTTGTCTGGCTGACAGAGCCGCCGCTTGGCCGGAGCGTTACGGTGTATTTATTTGCCGTCCACTGCGAATATACCGTTGTATCGTCATCGAAGACATAAGAAGTTGTGATTTTTGTGCCGCCGGCTTCGGCTGTGAACCAACCGCTGAAGGTGTATCCGGAGCGGGAACCGGGCGTGCCGGGCACGGAGGAAATCGTTCCGCCGTTGTATTTTGCATAATAAGTGCTACCGCCGTCAAACGTGATACGGAGTCGCCGCAGGACAAGCTCATCACCGTCCTTCTCTATCTTTGCGTATCTGCCCGTTCGCGGGACGAAATAATCAGTCGGGGTTTTGCCGCTCATATAGTCAGACCAGCCCGTCGTGACGGTGACCTGCGTGTATGTCGTCATGCTGACGCTCGGGTCGGTGCCGAAGTTGACGCGCGGAACATTCTTTGACGGAGTGTCAAGCTCCGCGCAAATGTGGAGAAATCCCGGGCTGTTGCCGCGGATTTCATAGGCGCAACTGTCGGACGCCGTAATTTTCGGAATGTTATATAGGTTTACCGTGCCGTCCGCATAGATGGGCACGTTATCGCCCGAGCCGCCGATCAGCATGACTTTGTAATAATTCAGCGTACCCGTGCTTCCGACAAAGACCGTGCTTCCGGATTCGTTTTTCACAGAGCCTGCGGCTTTGCAGTTGCAGAGGTGCAGAGTGCCGTTTACCGTAATCTTGCCCAAAAGATTTTTTCCGCTCAGGCAGAGATAGAGCGTTTTGCCCTCGTCGACGGTGATGTCTGACGTTATATCGTTTGCCATGAATACGTATGCGGTGTTGTCCGTATAAGAAATCGCGTCGGCGCCCGTCCAGGGCGCCCAGGCTGAGACCACTTCGCTATGCGAGGAGTCGGTGCAATTTGTGCCATAGCAGACCGCGTGGAAGATATGATCAACATTCCACTGCGCATAAAGCGTCCGATCTCCGTAATACGATACTGTCGATGTTTCCGTTACCCTTTCTCCGCCGCTCTCTCTTGTATACCAGCCTCTGAATTTATATCCCGGGCGGGTCGGCGTCGGCAGAGTGCCGTAGGTGCCCGTGTAGGTTACTGTTTTGCTTTTCTGACCGACGGAGCCTCCGCAGGGGTCAAATGTGATGGTATAGTCATTGACTTTCCAGACAGGATACAGACGGATGGTTTCGGTTGCTTTTACCGTTGTGACTATCTCCCCGTCTTTCGTTGTAGACCAGCCGAGCTGTGTATATCCGCCTCTCTTGAGCGTCGTTCCCTTGACGGTATGAATGTCGCCGCTCAGCATGACCTCGGTGTCGGGGGTGTCGCCGGAGACAAAGCCATCTCCGCGGACATAGATCATGCTGTAAAAATCAATTGTTTTTGAGAATCCTCCCTCTCCGACGTCGTCCGGACAGTCCATATAGCCGATCCATTGTTTACTGCCGTATTTATCCGGCATATAATCGGGCATATAAATATAATAACGCGAGCCGTCCAATGCGAGACTATCGGAAACCGACGTGTAACGACCGCCATTGTTATTGTTGAAACGGAACTTTTTTTCCTTGTCTCCGGTGTATACTTCAATATCCATTCCGCTAGTCCACCCTATACCGTCATTGCGGATAATAATTTTCCCCAAGGTTTTCGGCGAATCGGGAGCGATTGTACATACTACCTGCGCGGAATTTTCATATTTGCTGCCGTACTGCGCGGCGACCCAAAGCCCGTAATAGGCGTAGATGTCTTGGGTTTCGTCTGTTGCATTTTTGTAAGTGTGCGACGCCTTGATTGTTGCGCTGTCGCCGTCCGCATAGGTCATGGCGGTTGTCAGAGCCGAGCCTTTTCCCGTTTTCTCGCCTCTGATAAGCGAAGCTCCATCGATCATTTCGCCGGCGCTTGTTTTGCTCGTTGCGGGCTTGAAGGTCACATTGCTCAGATCGTATGATTCTCCGAGAGCCACAAGTTCAAAGCTGGTGGCTGCGGTTGCGCTTTTACTGCTTACGGTTCGCGTTGCGGTGACGTTGAAGTTGTTGTTGTCAACATTGAAAATCGTATTGGCAGGCACCGTGAGCTTTGCGGAAAAGACGACAAAGTACAGCTTGAAATCGGTGCTGGTTTCCGTTGTAATCGTAATTTTAGAACCGTTGGTTATGTCGACCTGCGTCACGCCTGCGTCCTTCAGGGAAGTCGGCTTTTTCATATCGCTGTATGCGATTTCGTCGACCTCCTTTCCCGGAGCGGAGGTGTATACCCTGCAATCTTCAATTGTAATCTTTGAAATCTCCGGTCTGACGGCTTTGCTTGTTGTCGCCGCACTTGCCCCGAGACTTACGGTAAGCAAAAGCGTAAGCAGGCAAAGCGCCATAATCAAAAAACGTTTTCGGCAAGACATATTTTCAATCACTCCTTTTTCAGACCCGATAATCTGTTCCACCACAATTGTAACACGTTCACCCGTGAACGAATCAAGAGTTTTTTGAAAAATAAAATAAAAAAATAAGATTTGTTGGGAGATTTTCTCATTTGCGCCTCGGACGCGGGCGATCTGCGCTTGTTTTTTTGCTTTTTTCATGATAAAATATAAAAAAGCGCCTTGCGGCGCTTATGACATTCTCTTTTGCGGGGAGCCTTTGCGGCCCTCCGCGGTTATGCATGAATTTTGGGAGGAATGATTATGAACAATGACGCAAAAAAGCTGTTTCAGATAAGCGAGGCGGCGCGTGCCTGCGGCCTTTCCAGAAGTACTCTTATGCGTATGGAGGAGAAGGGACTGCTTACCCCCGCCTATATTTCGCCGGACAGCGGAAGGCGGTACTATGACAATCACAACATCGCGCGTATATTGCAGATTGAAAAGTTCAGGGCAATGGGGCTTGACTCGGAGGAGATCGTCTCGTATTTTGTCAGCGGCGGCGAGGCAACAGAACTTCTTGAAACCCTTGAAAAGCATATGCGCATATTGCAGAGAAGCGTTGAGGAAATGCGCCTGCGCACGGCGGACGCGCCCGGAATTTCCGTCCAGCTTATGACTCTTTCCTCCGTGACCTGCTGTATGCACCGTTGCGAGGGACACACGATAGCGGAAAAATATGCGGCTATGTACGACTTTTACAGCGACTGTATCCATCATGGCTATGCGCTTTCCGATGAACCGATGTTTACGATATCCGAACGAACTGACTATCTTGAAGGTCATATAAGCGACGCGCCTTATCCTTTTCATGTATGCGTTCCGGTGCGGCACGAAAAAGCGCCGAAGGAGGCTGTCGTCCTGCCGGCATGCAGGGCGTTGTCCGTCCTTTATTACGGTGATTACGACGGTGTTGACGAGGCATGGCTTGCGCTTGGCAGGGAGGTTGTTTCCCGCGGGCTGAAGCCTGTCGGTTATCCCCGCGTGCTCGGCATAGTTGCCCCTTACACGGGACGCGAAATCGAAACGCGGCGTTATTGTTCAAGATTTGTTCTGCCTGTTGAGGAATGAGAAATTTACATATAAAAATCCCCGCTTTGTCTGCGGGGATTTTTCTGTCTGTCTGTAAATTATGCTCGGAGTCGCGGTTTTCGACGGCTTCATATCGATGAAAAATCGCATGATGAAAGCTCGCTTTTTGCCTTCATCGCCTTTGCGATGTTGTCCGGCAGGGGCGAATTTTCCGCAAGACGGAAAAATGCCGCTGTGACGTCGACAAGGGAATTCAGATCGGGCGAGGTGAGCGTGTAACCGACAGCCGCGACGCGCCACAGCCCGTAAACGGCGCGCATGGCTTTCATGTTGTCGGAAAGAGAGCAGCCGTCGTCGGAGAAGGGGAGACCTTCATAGAAAAAGTGGTTGACAAGGACGTTTTCAAACATCCTTTCCCATTCGGGAAACGCCTTTTCAAAATCGGAGCTTGCTTTTTCGTAATTTCCGGCAAGGCTGTCCGCGTCAAAACCGAGGTTCTCCGCCGCCTTTTGTGCAAACGGATAGATTGAATGTCTGAAATCAAAGCCCGAAAGCAGTCTTGCGGCAATTTTCAGAGCGGAAAGCTCCGCTGGCTTTTTTTCTGCCGACGGCGACGCGCCGTCTGTCGACGAAAGCATCTCGCGGATGGCGTCATCCGTGCCTTTTTCAAATGCGCCGTCGAGTTCTTCCGCGATTTTCACGACGCGGGAAAGTCTTTCGGAGAGCGGCGCTCTTCTGTCCTGCAGGACGGATATCAGCTTTTGCCTGACGGGAACATAAAATCGCGTTTTTATGTCATCATCCGGAGAAGGGGTGAAAACGTCGCGGAAGTCAAGCGGGAGCTTTATAAACGAAAGCGGTTCTTTCCTTGCGAAAAGCAGCTCGCAGACTCCCTCGCATGACGCGGCGACAGAGCACTCGTTTGCATGGCGCGTGCGCGGGCTTCTCGGATAAAACCGGCAGACGGACGTAAGCGAGTCCTCGCCGCAATGGCGCTGAAGCGCGCAATAACCGTCCGGGTCGTGCATGGGACATTCGCCGTCATATCTTTTGGCAAGCGCCGCATAACGCTCGCGCGTCGGATGGTCGAGAACATAGACAGAGCCGTCCAGCCTTTTGCGCAGGTCGCGCGGACAGTTCATCCCGATTAGTCTGAAATATTCCTCCATTCCGAAGGTTATCTCCCAGCCGTAACAGCAGGTCTGTCTGCATGAAGATATCTTGCATTTGAAATCCGGATAAATATCCGGCACGGTGAACATTTTTTCGGGCATAAACTGCGCCTTTCCGCAAAAAAATAAAAAAATATGCTATATTTTATACCCTTTTTTTGGGAAAATCAAGAGGGGGAATAAAAAAATCCGCCTGCGGACGGATTTTTTCTGAGTTTACGGAACGAAAAAACAGCGGAAGAATATCCTTCCGCTGTTTTTTGGTTTTGAAAAATTACTTCTTGTTATAAGTTACGCCGCCGATGGTGATTGTCTTTGCGCTCTTATCCTGAGAGAAGGACTGAGAGCCGCTGTAGCTTGAGCCGTCGCCTTCGTATGTGAAGGTGATTGTCTCCTTGCCGTCGTCGCCTTTTTCAATCTTGTATGTGCCGCTGTAAGAGGTTTCTTTCTCAAATCCGAGAACCGAAGCCTTTACCGTAACCGTAACCTTGCTGCCCGAGAATTTATACGTAACTTCGCCGCCGACAAGACCGAAAAGGTTTGCTTTACCTGTGTATTCGCCGGAGAGCATTGTTGCGCAGGACGTGAGCAGAAGAGCTGCCATTGCAAGAACAAGGGTGAGTGCGATGATTTTCTTCATAGTGATATTGATCCTTTCTTTGATTGTGATATTATTATAGCTTTTTTCGCGTCGATTGTCAATAAGGGAAACAATTATTTTTCTGCGGCGGCGATATCGTTTTTCAACCTTTCGAGCGCGGCGTAATATGCCTCGGGCACGACTCCGTCTCCGTCCGGCGCGATGTTCAGAAGCAGGTTCCCGCCGAATTTTTTTGCCACCTCGTACTGATGGAACGTTATCTCCGGCGCACGGTATTTGTCCGCGTTTTTCACATACGACCAGCCCCCGCCGACATGCCATATCTGCGCCGTTTCCCAAGGGACGTCGGGCTTTTCCGTCGGCAGCTTACATTCAAAGCGCGAGCAGTAATCGCCCGTGCCCCAGAGCCTGTCGTTTACTATGATGTGCGGCTGGAGCGCACGGATTTCTTCAATTGTCATTGCGCCGTCAAGCGACGGGAGGGTTCCGTCAAACCAGAGAAGGTCGATCTGCCCGTAGCGCATCAGAAGCTCGCGCACCTGACCGTTGAAATAGCGGACGAGCATTTTCCTGTGCTCTTCGGGCATTTCGGGAATTGTGCCGACGGGCTTGTGGTCGGCGTCCTCGTGCGGTCTGTCCGGATATTTTTCGGAGCGGGAGCCGGAGGCAAACGACATATATTTTCTGTTCAGTCTCCAGTCCGGAGGGGAATAATAAAGTCCGACCTTCAGCCCGACCTTGCGGCAAGCCGAAACATATTCCGAGACAAGGTCGCGCCCGCCGAGATACTGCTTTGTTGAAAAGTCGCCGAAGTCGGAGGGCCAAAGCGCATAGCCGTCATGGTGCTTTGTCGTGAAAACGGCATATGAAAAGCCTGCGTTTTTCGCCGCCGAAAGCCATTTTTCCGGCTCGAAATGTTTTGGATTGAATTTCTCCGCAAGCGCCCAGTATTCGTTCGGCGTCAGAATTCCGTTGCCCTTTGCCCGGCGGTCGGGATTGTCCATCATGCCCCACGAAATGTCGATATCGTCACCCGCGGCGGAAATGCCGAAATGAATGAAAAGTCCGAGATTTGTTTTCTCAAAAAACCATTGTGCGGCGGGGTCTGTTGTCCTTGCGAGCGTCTTTCCGGACGCCGCATAACCGATTACATTATGCTGCTCGGCTGCGATTTTTGCGTTATCCGACATGATTTTTCCTCCGTCAGTCCTCGTCATCTTCTATGTGACCTTTTCCCGTTCTTTCGGGAATGTCCGCTCTGGCATTCTCTTCGGCTTCTTCCGCTTCCTTCGGATTGTTTTTGTAATACGGGTCAATCATCAGCTTTTCAACCTTCGGATATCCCGCATAAACGGCGATATACGTCATTGTTGAGAAAAGAATGAGGATTGCAATGATAATTCCGATGGGCATAAACAGCGTCGACCCCATGAACGCAAGCACGCAAAGCGCAATGCAGGCGAGAAGGGCAATGACGTTTTTGCCGAGGTTGAGAATTGAGAAAATGAATGAGTTTTTCAGCATTTTCGTAAACTTCATGTCAAAGGTGACTATCATCAGGTACATATAAACGCGCAGGAAGAGATAGACCGCCGTCATGAAGATTGAGCAGAAGAAGAGAATATAATACGTGTTGTAGTTGACGTAATACCACATTATCGAATAGCCGCAGGCGAAAAGCATTGCGCAATCGATAATGCCGAAAATCAGCCCTTTTCCGAAGTTGTTCTTGATTGCGGAAAAGAAATCGTCGAAAATGAAAATATGCTCGCCGCGTACCGTTTCTCTTATAAGGTACGTACAGCCGACGTTGACAAGGCCGAACGTGATTATAAACAGCGCGCCTATGCCGAGAAGGATATAGGTTGTGACTGTCGGCGCGGCGGTCTCCGCCATTTTGCCCCATGCCCCGAAAAGCGCTCCGAAGGCGGGATTTGTTCCGCCTGCCGTCTTTAAGCCGTAAAGCACGGAGAAAAACGGGCTTGCCGGCTCGGATGAAAGGTTACTGAAATAACCGCTGAGCGCAAGGAAAAGAAACAGAACGGGGAAGTTTCCGAAGATGTAAAAGAGGTTTATAGTCATGATGTTTGAAATTCTGCGGAAATAAAGACGGAAAAAGTTTCTGAGGCTGTAACCTTTTATAACGTCCTTCTTGTCGACGCCTTTTCCGTCCTTGAGTATGCTTCGCCAGATGAAATTCGGTTTTTTCGGTGTTTTATCTGCCATTACGGATTTTCCTCCTCTCCGTCATATTCAACGTCCCCTGCCCATGCGTCGGCAAGGTAATTTATGTCGCCAGAAAGTATGCTCAGCACCCCGCGATAAAGAAGTTCGGGGTCTTCATTGCAGTTCATTCTCATCAGCTCCGCCTGATGACGTGTTTCAAAGAGTACGGAAAGCGAAAAGAATTCGCCGTTTTTGTCCGTATAGCGGCAGATGAGCCGGCATTTTCCGTCAGCGGCGTCCTCAAGCGTGCATGCCTGCTTTGCCCCCCGGCTGTGGAACGAAAGAAGTCGCATTGCCGAACGCAGACTGCGCTCGCGTATCGACTGAATGATGTTGCTCTGCATTGTTTCCGCGGCAACCGTTCCGTCAACAGTTATTTCGTAAAACTCGACGCCGTCTTTTTCAAATTTACGGACGGCGCTTGTCTCGCAGAGCTCGTAAAAACAGTCCATAAAATCAAACTGATTGACAAATCCGTCCTGAACGACTATGTCGTTGAGCGTCACCATATCGACGGGACGTTCAATGTTTTTCAACAGGTATAATATGAAAATCTTTATATCGTTTTTATCCGTAAGCTGTTTTGCCATGGTTTTCTCCGTAAAAATATTCTGATTCACATTAAATATTAACACATTTTTGCCCGGTTGTACAGAGCTTTTGAAAGTATTTCGGGAAAATTTATTTTGAGGCGCTCTTTTGAGTCCCCATCAGAGAAAAAAACAAAATTTCCTTGCTTTCTTTCGTCTACTCAGGTACCAAAGCCCAGCAAAAAACATAATAACCCCCGCGCGGAGCGCACCTCTTCTTTTCTCTCTCCTCTCTTAACTCAAAAAATCCCCGCACAAGCGGGGATTTTTTGTTTTTTTACACCGTTCCGCTGACTGTCAGAGTTGAGGTGCCGGGGGTAACTGTCCAGGCGCCGGTCGTCGCGTTCTGGGTGAACGTTGCGGCTGGGACTGTTATCTGTCCCGCAACGGTTGCAAATTCGCCGGTTTCGGGATTATAGGTGTAATTTGTGCCTTCTGCCCATGTCGTGCCGTTGAACGTAACGGTTATGGGGTTGAGGATGGGGTCGAAAACGTCGGTGACGGCAACGTTTGCGGAAGCGTCCGCCGCGGTGTTTCCCGTGTTTTCAATGACGAAGGTATATGTCAATGTTCCGTTTTCGGTGACGGTTGTCGGGACGACAGACTTTGAAATTGAAAGCCGAGGCGCACCCGCTACTGTAACCGTTTCCGTCGCCGTTACGGGCGTATTTACTCCGTCTCCGCTTGCAGATACGGTATTGACAATCGTTCCGTCCGCTCCGAGCGGCGCAAACTCCGTCACGTCCGTTCTGTAAACAATCGTCGATGTTCCGCCCGCAGGAACGGTTATTCCCGTAAACGCAAGGGTTCTGTCCGATGTGACGGCAGGAGCCGTCTGAAGCACGCCGTCGATAAAATACGTTACGGAATCCAAGGTGTACGTAAGCGGAGCGACTGTCCCCTCGCCGAAAGCATAAGTGCCGAGGTCGTCGGTTACGATGAGATTCGTAAGTGCCGGGGTGCCCGAATTTTTAAGGTTTATTACATATGTCACCTCGCCCCCTGCGGTATACGTTTTCGGCACGGCTGTTTTTGTTACGGAAAGAACATCAACTATTTCCCCCGTAACCGTGTTTGACGTAACGGATATACCGTTGTATGAAAGAGTTGCCTGGTTCTGAAATGCCGGCATTGTTTTTTCCTCCGAAAATTCTGAATTTGAGGTTTTTCCCCTCTGCCATAATATGCTCCGAGTCCTCCCCGCGTTACCTTCTTTTCTTCCCGAAGAGAAGCAATGTAGGGGGAGAGTATCAGCCTCCCTCCTTGAGGGAGGTGG
>DHMB01000063.1:6370-7825 GCA_002405565.1 Clostridiales bacterium UBA4653 | reverse complement strand
AAAGGTTTCGAGAAGTGCACTCCAGAACGCAGCGTCCGTCGCTTCAACAGTTCTCACAACGGAATCGCTCGTTTTCGAAAAGAAGGAAGAGCACCCCGCTCCCGCTATGCCCGCTGACGGCGGTATGGGCGGAATGTATTGATGAATTCAATTCCAATATGAAAATAAAAATGCGTCCCCGAAAAGGGGACGCATTTTTTCTTTTTTAATCAAATGTACGGTTGATTGAGCCGATTTTTGCATTATGGCTTTTACGCGTTATGCATTATATCGTCGTACATTTTCCCATAAAGCGCTATCAGCTGCTGTCTTGTGGTTTCGTGAGCCAAAATGGCATCCTTCAGCGCCATTGCCTGCGCTTGTGCGCCGGAGTCTCCGGGGCCTCCGGATTTTACGTTTCCGAGCTTCTCAAGCGCTTTGTCAAGAAAGTCGTCGTTTTCTTTGAGCATTTCAAGCTGCTCAAGAATATAAGCCATTGTCGGCTTTCCGTTTACGACTCCGTTTGCTATGTTTTTATTTGTGTTTTCCATTGTTTTTTCCTCCATAATTTTATCCGGAGGACACGCAAGGCATATTGTGTTTTCTCCTACAAAGCGTGCCCTGCCGTTTTTCACAAGACCCTTTGCCCGTTTCGGGTAGGTCGCTTCATATTCGTTTCCCTGCTCATCAAAAACACGCACGTTTTTTTCTATGGGTGCCACCCCCTTATAGTTTTGATTTGCTTTTTCGGATTTCGTTTTTTCCTATGGGTTTCTTCCCCCTCCGCAAATCAATTTTAACATATTCCTTCCGGATTTGCAATATACTTTCGGAAAAACGCAAATTAAAATATGCAAAACCCGCGCCGCCAAGCGGCGCGGGTTTTATACATCTGTATAAAGTTTGGTGAGAGGGCCTTAGCAACCTATTTATTGACCACTTCTCTGATAGCCCTATCAATCTCACGACAAACACCATCAAAATTGTTGTCAATATCCGCATCTGAAAAACGAATCACTTTCAATCCGTATCCGTTCAATACATCCGTTCTGGCTTTATCATAAGATTTTCCGTCCGAGGTATAATGCTGAGACCCATCAAGCTCAATAACCAGTCTGGCGCTATGGCAATAAAAATCGACTACAAAATCATCAATTATACGCTGTTTATATATTTTTACAGGATAATGCTGCAAAAAGTCATACCACAAATGCTTCTCCCAATGTGTCATATTCCGCCGCAGGCATTTTGCAATGTTAAGTAAATTGTTATTCTTCTTTATACGGGGATTGTTGTCCATTTTACCCTCTCCGTCACGACTTCGTCGCGCCACCTCTCCCGCAGGGAGAGGCTTTCATATGATAAACTCTGAATTTTTTTAGGCTCGCCCCTCGGGAGAGCTCCCGACAAAGTCGGGTGAGAGGGCATTATTCCTTTTTCAGCTTTGCGTAGGTCGCCATCAGCTTTTTCGTTCCG
>DHMB01000063.1:0-6235 GCA_002405565.1 Clostridiales bacterium UBA4653 | reverse complement strand
TCGCCCGCCGCAAAAACGTCGCCCGAATGGGTCTTACCTACTCCGGAGGAAACAGCCGAGGGCTTTGTCAGCTGGTTTGAAATCGTGACTCTGCGCGTTTTTTCGCCGAATTCCGTGCGGAATCTTGTCTTCGGCACGGGCTTTTCCTCGTCCTTATCCTTTTCCGGAATCTCCGCAATAAAGCGCGACGGCATATTGTATTGCGTTCTGCCGTACATCAATCGCTCCTTTGCGCTGAGAATATAAAGGCGGTCTCTTGCACGCGTTATCGCAACATAAGCAAGTCTGCGCTCCTCTTCAAGCTCACTCGGGCTGAGCACCGACTGCTGTCCCGGGAAAAGTCCCTCCTCCATACCGGGCAGGAACACAACCGGAAATTCAAGGCCCTTTGCGCTGTGAATCGTCATCATAACGACGGCGTCCGCGGCTTTGTCATAGTTATCTATATCCGCAACAAGCGCGACATTTTCGAGGAAGTCGGAAAGTGACGGCTCTTCGGCGGACGTTTCATATTCAACGGCGTTTGAAACAAGCTCTTCGATATTTTCTCTTCTCTCGGACGCCTCTCCGTTTTCCTCCGCCGCAATGAGCATCGTTTCGTAACCCGAAAGCTCGATTGTCATGCGGACAAGCTCGGAGACCTTATCGGGATTTTTCTCCGCAAAGTCCGAAAGGGTTTCGATAAGTCTGACAAACGGCATAAATTTGCTCTGAGATGACGCCGTCTGGGTAAAGTCCGTGCAATTCTGCATAACGGAAAACATGCTCATCTCCTCGTTTTCCGCAATCAGCTCAACAGAGTTCAGAGTCGCCTCGCCGATTTTTCTTTTCGGCTCGTTTATAATCCTACGCAGGCGGAGATCGTCATCGTGATTTGCAACAACGCAGAGATACGCCAGGATGTCCTTGACTTCCTTTCTCTCATAAAAGCGCCTGCCACCGAGAATTCTATAAGGAATTCCGCTCCTGACGAACGCATTTTCTATGCTGTTTGACTGCGCGTTCGTTCTGTAAAGCACGGCAAAATCGCCGTATTTCCGTTTCTCTCTGACGACGAGCTCCGTCGTCTTGTTGACAATAAATTTGCCTTCGTCTATCTGGCTGTCCAGCTGTTTTACAAAAATTTTGTCTCCGTCTCCGCGGTCGCACCAGAGGTCTTTTCCGCGTCTGCCGAAGTTGTTTCTTATGACTGCATTCGCCGCGTCAAGGATATATTCCGTCGAGCGATAATTCTGCTCCAGCTTTATTTCCTTTACCCCCTGCACCTTCTCGTCAAAATGCAGGATGTTTTCAATCGTTGCGCCGCGGAATTTATAAATACTCTGGTCGTCATCGCCGACAACCATTATGTTCCCGCTACCGCCCGAAAGCAGAAGCGCAAGCTCAAGCTGGGCATGGTTTGTGTCCTGAAATTCGTCGATCAGAACATAATCAAACTGGCGCTGATATTTTTCGCGCACCTGACTGTTGTTCTGCAAAAGGAATACCGTCTGCATGATTATGTCGTCAAAGTCCATGGCGTTCGTCTCTTTGAGACGGTTCTGATAATATGTATATATCGTTGAAATCTGCTGGAGACGAAAGTCATTTGCCGCCTCTCTGTCGAACTCCTCTGCAGTTATCAGCTTGTCCTTTGCGCTGCTTATCGTGTTTTTGACCGATTTTATCGGCAGTATTTTGTCGTTTATCGAAAATTTCTGATATGCCTCGGCGATGACTTTTTTGGAGTCGTCCTCGTCATATATAGTAAATCCCGGGCGATAGCCCGCCGCCTCCGCGTTCGCACGGAGCATGCGCAGACACATCGAATGGAACGTTCCGCACCAGAGATCGCCGACCTTATCGCCGACTATCTTTTCAAGTCTCGTTTTCATCTCGCCTGCGGCTTTGTTTGTGAAAGTTATGGCTATAACGTTCCATGGCTGCGGCGCACGGGCGCGAAGCGAATCGAGCACCGCGTCAAGCTGCTCGCCGGAATAGTCAAGCGCGTCGCGTAGCTCCTTTACAGACTCTTCGTCCGCACGTGCGGGGACTGCATCGGAATAATATGCGTTCCCGTATTTGAGAATGAAGCCTATACGTTCCGTCAGGACAGTCGTTTTCCCGGTTCCCGCTCCCGCGAGAACAAGGAGCGGCCCGTCAACTGTGAACACCGCTTCCCTTTGTTTTCCGTTCAAAAAAGCATATTTTTTATCAAAAAGCGCACGCTTCGCTTTCAGATATTCGGTTTTTACATCAATTCCGCTCATTCTGACATCCTCTTTCGGTCAAGTCGCTTTGTTTACTCTTTTATTATACATCATCGGGCGGGTTAATTCAACATCAAATTGACTTTTCGGCGAAAATAAAAAGCCGAAGGCTTTTATGCCTTCGGCTTTATCTGTTTACATTTATCAGATGTTTGTATCCTGCATGTGCTCGTCATTCTTTTTGTTTTTCATGACGATATATGCAACCGCGCCGCCCGCGATGATAAGCGCCAGAATAACAATGACTATCGGCACTGCGTAATTTGCTTTCTTTACGCCGGTGTTGAAGAGGACTATCGAATTTGCGGGATATTTGAATGTGCCCGAACCGATAGTGATTGTCATTGTTGTGCCCTTGCGATTGATATAGTCGGCAGAAACTGTTTTGAGCGCGCCGTTCTCGTCCATATAGCAGACGTTGAAGGCGGTCTTTTTGTATTCATCGCCGAGGTCGATTACAAGCTCTGTGCCTGTTGTAAGAGTTGCGTCGACGCCGTCGATAACGAGCGTGTAAATATAAGCGTTTTCAACCGTGCCGTACTGCTGGGCAAGCGTGGGATTTGCGGTTATCTGGTCAACGAAGGGTTTGACCTTTTCGTTGAACTCTTCGCTTGTCATAAGTCTGACGTTGAAGAAGATGTCTTTATCCGTTGCGGTGTTTGCCGCAAATGTGAGAGTGTAGCCGTTGCTCTTGACGGAAACAATGCTTCCGTTCTTTGTTTCGGTGACGGTGTGCGTCATGTGGCAGTGGTTACATTCCTTGACCGTTGTTCCCTTCTTGGATTCAACAACGACAAAGTCATGACCCTGAGCCGTAATTGTTTTCGACTCAACCTTGCCGCAAAGAGCGCAGGCTCTCTTGCTTTCGCCTTCCGTGATACATGTCGCCTCTTTTGTGACTGTCCATGCGCCGAAGGAATGTGCCTCCGGATTTATGGGAAGCTCTCTGCTGTCCGTCGCCTTCTGGCAAACGGAGCATATGCATGTTTCAACACCTGCCTCGGAGCACGTCGGCGCTTTCACAACCTTGTATTCGCTTTCGGGATATACATGTGCAACCGTGGATTTTGATATTGTTCTTGTCTCCGTGAAATTACAAACGGAGCATGTGCGTCTGTCTTCGCCATCGTTTGCGCAGGTTGCCTTGGTTATTGTCGTCCATGCGCCAAAGCTGTGACCCTTCGCCTCAATTGTCTGAGTTTCAACCTTTCCGCAGAGAGAGCAGGTGTGTGTTCTGCTGCCCGCTGTCGTGCAGGTTGCGTCCGTGATTTTCCATTCACCATAAGAATGTTTTGTCGAGTCTGCCGCAAGGCTGGCTTCCTTTGTTTCCGTACAGCCTGCAACCGTGCACTTGTATGTCATAATGCCCGTATCCTTGCAGGTAGGAGCCTTTGTTATCGTGCCGGCGTCCCACTGATGCTCATGATTTGCGAGCTTCGCAACAACTCTTGTTTCTTCTTTTCCGCAAACGGAGCATTTGTAAAGGTCAACGCCTTCTTCGGTCTTTGTGGGCTCCTTCACTCTTCTCTCAAACTCATATTTGTGACCGCCCTTTATTGTGAGCGTTGCGGTGTTTCCGCACTTTGAACATTTATATGAGCCGTATCCGTCTGTCGTGCAGGTGGCAGCTCTTGTTACGGTAAGAAGCACGTAATCTTCTTTTTCGTGTGCGCACTGGATTTCAGATATAACGCTGCGTCCGCATCTCTTGCACTTTTCCCACCACTTGCCGTCGTCATCGTGCACTGCGCTCTCTTTTACATATTCGTGACCGAGAGCCGGCACATCCTCTATCTTTATCTTACCGCAGATTTTGCAGGTGTACTGCGCCTTTCCCGTGGTCGTACATGTTGCCTTGGGATATTCGAGAGTGGGCGTTGCGGGGTAATCGTGCTTCGTCTCGTCTATCGGGAGTTCTTCCGTCTTTATAATCGCTCCGCAGGAACGGCACTTTGTATATCTTATGCCTGTCTTTTTGCACGTTGCGGGAACTTCCTCTGTGTATGTAAACGAGTGATCGCAATACCATGCGTCAGCCTGCGCGCTCATCGTGTAGGTTGTGGGCTTGCCGCCCTCTTCGCCCGTCATATAACCGGAGGCTTCGCCGGAAACGTAGATATAGCTGTGCGCGTCCGTGCTCTTGATTTCAAACGTAATCGTTACGCGGCCGCCGAGAGGGATATCCGTTTTGTCGCTTGTATGGGTCATCGTCACGCTGTTGCTTGTAAAGCCTGTGGCAATTGCGGTGCCTGTCTTGCCGAAAAGCTCACCGTCTATGCTTTTATAAACAAGTCTGTTGCTGTCATAGAATATCTGAACGTTTACGTCGCTTGCGAGCGATGAGGAGTCTATGAAGTTGAATGTGACGGTTGCCGTTTTCTTGTCGGATGAAAATTCAACATCCCCGACAACGAGAATCGTCTTTTTATCGACCGCCTCAGCCTCTCCCGCGTGGTCGTGGTCACCTGTGATCGTGCAACCCTCGATTCCGCAGTCCGCCGAATGGACATGAACGTGTTCGGTCTCGCCCAAAGCGTCTGTCACAGCCGCAAGGCAAGGCACAACGGCGCTTGTCAGGCAAAAGACTATCGCAAACATAAGAGCAATGATTTTTCTTTTCATTTTTTACCTCCCATAAGGCATAAGCCTTGGTTTTCAGTGATTTTTTCCGAATGAATAATTGCCTGCTTTCCTCCGACCAAAGCAAGCGGCTGTTTTTGGGGACAATTTTAGATTGTACTATTTAATTATATACTTTTTTGAGTTTTTGTCAAGGCAGAAACGGCGCTTTCAATAAATTTGCCGATTTTGACATATTTCGTTTACAATTATTATTTATTTTTTCGCCGAAACGCAAAAATTCCTCTTGACTTAATTAAAATTTTGTGATAGAATACTACCCGATGGAAAGATGGCTGAGCTGGTCTAAGGCGCACGACTGGAAATCGTGTTTGGGCTAATACCCCAACTAGGGTTCGAATCCCTATCTTTCCGCCAAAGCAAAAGAGCACCCAATGGGTGCTCTTTTGCTTTGCGATAGGGATTCGAACGGGCTCGGTAGTGAATGACAGCCTTTGACGTAGCGAAGCGGCACGAGGGCAATGAATGACAGCCTTGGATGGCTGTCAGAACCCGAGTGTGACCGAGCCGCAGCGAGGCTGTCAGAGCCGAGCCTGACCGAGCGACTTTGTGTCGCGGGAATCCGAATCCCATTTGCCGAAAGTCTGTGTCTCGCTACAAAATTTTTCCCCGCTCTTGACTTTGCGTAGCTTTCGCAGTATAATGCAGACGATAAAAATGCGGAGGTGCAATATGTTTTTTGATATAAGCAAAAAGAAAAATCGCGCATTGTCATTTCTGACTGCGCTTATAATATTATCTGTCGCTCTGCTTTCCCTCTTCGGTTGCGGTAAAAAACCGGAAGAGAAGCCGCAACCAACGCCGTCCGAAGAAAAAAGGATTTGTTCTTTTTCGATTTCAAATCTTGATTCGGAATTTCCAATAGACGCCGTTTCTATTACCGTTCCTTACGGAATAAACTCTGTCACTGTAAGTCTTGAAGATTATAAAGCGGGTTTTATAATATCAAAGAATGATGGAAGCAGAGCGGTTTTACAAAGTATAGAAAATCTTGAAAACGACGATTATTCGTTTACGGTGTCAGACGGAAACTATAGTTATAAAAAAGAAACCGTGTTGAGTTTAGAAAACAGTTTTTTCGATAAGACAGACGGAGAATTTTACCTAAGTCTATGTTTGTTCCAAAAAGCTGATAAATATTTGGAAGTTCCCGTTACGGGATATCAATACAAGGTAGCATATAAGATAACCGACAGCAAGATTGCCTTTGAGATAAAGAACGGAGCGGTTATTCGTAATCATTAACATTTTTTATAGGTAAACAGCAAAATGTTCGCCACGAACTGTTGCGATACAAAAAAACAAATTATGAATAATACAGAAAACGATAAAATAAAAAAATACGA
>DHMB01000004.1:3760-3966 GCA_002405565.1 Clostridiales bacterium UBA4653 | reverse complement strand
ATTTTCCATATGTACCAGAACGGTACAAGCGCGATGAGTGCGCTGAGAGCCGCAAGCACCCATGAAGCGTACGTAAAATACCTGTGCCCTCCGGCATACCCCATGAGTCTTGAAAGGTTTGATTGTTTTTTCAAGAGATATCCTCCTTAAAATGAATTTATGATGGGCGAAGGACGTCTGTCCTCCGTAGATCCGATGATTAGCTT
>DHMB01000004.1:0-3680 GCA_002405565.1 Clostridiales bacterium UBA4653 | reverse complement strand
TTCTTTTTATAGCCGCAGTCGCAATAAGGGCCGCCGGAAGCAAGGGTATATTCGCGGACAAAATCCGTCACGCCTCCCGCCTCGCTCATTGTGTAGTCAAGACGGCACATAGCGGGAACGAGGTCGTAAAGACCGAGTTTCTTCATAAGAACACATATACCGCATTTTGTGAAACGCCCTTCATATCCGCTTCCGTCCGGATATTCGTAAAAATCCATATTCCATGAATACGGGTTGCGGTCGGCTGCTTTAAGGGCGGCTGTCGCCTTCATGCCCTCGATGTCCTTCTTTGTATATTTCTTCTTCCCGCTCTTCCGGCAAAACCATTTCATCGGCTTTGTCATCATGGACTTTGCATAATAATCGGTCAGCGGGCCGACTTCGGGGCGGCTCGGCATTGAAAGAATGAACGCGCCGAGCATCGCGCAGTTTACAATGTTCATCTTGAAGCGATCCGCTTTTTCAAATTCCGGAATTGACGAAATTATCTCTTTATATTTCGGCTTCGCCTTTTTACGGACGTCCTTTGCCGTTTTTCCGTCGATTCCGAAAACCTCCGTCAGATTTTTTTCAAATGACTTTGCAAACAAAGTCCACATGCCCATCGGCATTCCAAAATATTTCATCAAATACGCCTCCGCTTCTCAAATTACGCCGTCATGCAACGGTATATATAAATTCTGATTTTCATATCCGGGCAATAATGCTTGCTTTTTCGTTATTCTCGGAAATCAAGTCTTACAATCTGCATTTTCATCATTCCGTCGCCGACCTTTGAAAGGAAACGGAAAAATCCGCTGACAGAGGGGTCGCGCAGGTCATTGTAGCCGAGCATATATCCGCGACTCGACACCTCCATCCCGTCAGCCCAGCCCGAAAGCTCCTTTTTTGCGTCCGAAACGCAGAAATAAGCGCCGACGTCCTTTATTTCCGCGTCCTTTATCCATGTTTTCAGCATGAGACTGACGGCTTTTTTGTTCGCCGCGTCAAAGACGAGCTTTCCGCCCGGAAACGCCTTTGCCATTGCGCCGACAAGCGCCTCGACCTGTTCGCGGAGGAAATAATAAAACACTCCCGCCGCAAAGAACACGGCTCCGTCGCTTGCGTCTATTTTCTCAAACCAGGACGTATCCTTCAGGTCACAGCCGATATTTTCCTCCCGCTCGCCCGCCGGAAGAAGCTCGTTGCGGATGTCTATAACGTCCGGAAAATCGATGTTGTATATGCGGCATGAGCTGTTGTCGCAGGCTCTGCCCGTTCCGTCAAGTCCGCAACCGAGATTGACGACAGCCGCCTTCGGGTGCGTTTTCAGATAATCGCGAACCTCTATGGCGAGGTCATTCTGTCGCATCGCAGCTTCAAGAAACCCGAAGCGCTGCATCATCGACTTCGATTTTTCTTCAAGCACGGAGAAATCGTAATCTATCATGTCCATAAGACGCACGGCAGTCTCGTCCCTGTAAAGCGACGGATAAAGCTCCGAACACTTTTTTCGCCCGTAAAGCGGAATGACGAGCGTTTCCTTCACCGTGTTTTTCTCAATTTTATATTTCATAAGCACCTCTCATTTCCTTGCAAACGGAAGCTCCGGCAGGCAGCCCTTTTCCATGATTGCGGAAAGCATCGCCGCAAAGCCCTGCGGATCCCGTATCTGATACTGCATGTGATTATAACCCTCGAATATCGGGAAATTTGCCTTCGGATAGGCTTTCATGACGGCGTCACGGTATTTGAAATGCTCTTCCGCGCTGCCGAATTCAAAAAACGTGCGTCTCTGAATTTCTTCGGGAAGTGACGGAAACGGCTTGTTTTCAAGACTGTCCGCAAGCTGACGGCGCAGGTTTCCGTATTTGAGCACCCTGCCCGCCTCGATGAAATATGGCTTTATGGAGTCGTCATCGCACCACATTACCTTTTTCAGCGTTCCGCCGTTTGATTTATAAATGCTCCTTATCGCAAAATAGAGCATTGGAGTCATAATCCGGCGCAACCCCTTCCTTATCTGCGCAAACTGTCCGCCGTCGAAAAACACATTCCCGACGGGGATTTTCGTCTGCGTCAGAAACGCCATGGCAAGATCCGCGCCTATCGACGAGGCGACGACAAGCGCAAGACTTTCAATTCCGTTGTCCGAGAGAAATTTCTCAACCTGACGAACCTCGTCCGCCTTGCTTATATATTTTTCACCCTCGCAATAAACCGTTGACGTCGGCAAAATACAGAAGTAACGATCCCTCAGATATTTTGCGACAGGCTCGCTGCTCTGCCCCGTAACTCCCATCGCGTGGAAAAACAGCACCGCGGGATTATTTTTGTTTCCGAGCGTTTCAAAAATCATCGTTTTGCTCCTTTCGGCAAATAAACGCCGTCGTCATTCCGGATGTTGACGGGCAAAAAACGGGTAAAATACAGGGTCGCCTCCGGACAGCGCTCCGGCGGATAAAATTATTTATTCCGCCTGTAACCAGCCTCATCGCGGTATTCGGGATGAGCCTTTATGTATTCGTCCCTGTCGCCGCAGATTGTATAGTCGCATTTGCAACCGTTTGCGCATGTGGTCGTCCGCACAAGGCGCGCATGGATACATTCCATCGCCTCAAAATCGGGATTACACAGCGCAGGCATGACTTCAAGCAGTCCGTGCTTTTTCGCAAATTCCGCCGTCGGACATTCCGTAAATTCATAATATATCGGTTTATCGGGGTCAAACGGGGCAACGTTCATCTTGAAATCGCCCCATCTGTCGCATTGCTTTTTCGCATTTTGGAAGGACTTATACATCAGCTTTTTGAAAAACGGCTTGTTACAGTCCACAAATTTCATCTTTTTCAGCTTGCGGAACGCTCCGAGGAAGAGATTCCCCTCCATTTCTTCAATCTCCGCAAGACTCGTCACATCACGGCAGACAACATAATACGCCATGAGCGCAATGCAGTCATAATTTCCGCCGCTGCCGTTATGAAAGTTTTTCTTTCCGCCGAGGTCGGTGCGCCAGTCCGAAAGGAATTCAACATATTTGCGTTGAACCCTCTCCCAAACTTTTTCGCGCATTTCGGCGGGATAATGAAGGGCTATCTTCTCAATAATCTGATTTTTGCAGGCTTTTGTATACACAACGTGACAACTGCGGTCTATCTGAAGCTCGCTTTCTTTCATCTGCCGACTCCTTTCAGAAATCCTTTCTTTGAGCTTTCATCCGTATCGTCCGACTCATCGTAAGCGTCGTACGGGGCGGAAGGGTCATGAACCCTACGGCGAAACGGAGAACACAGCTTATCCTTATGCGCAAAGGCAAATTCAAAATTATCAGTCCAGCCGGTGTGACCCGTTATAAACATCGGACGGACGCCGAGCTTTTTCAGCTTTGTTTCAAGTATCGCAAGCGACTTTACGGCGAGCTTGTTGTTTTCGGCAAGAGTGGAAATGAAGCTGTATCCGCCGTCGGCGCCGAGCCAGATTGTGTCGCCCGTGAAAAGATATTTGTCATCTATAAGATATACCATGTGCCCCCATGTATGCCCGGGGACGAGAAAGCATTTTATTTTTATATCGCCTATGCGGAGGGTCTCCCCGTCGCGCACGGTCTGCACCTTGTTTTTGACAGTCACCTGCGGGAGCTTATAAAGATGATATATCACCTTTCTTCTGACCTCTCCCGTGAGATACCGGTTTTCAATCTC
>DHMB01000011.1:3449-4952 GCA_002405565.1 Clostridiales bacterium UBA4653 | reverse complement strand
CTTCATGAAAAAGACGCAGAAAACGCCGAAAAGAGAGATTGAGAAAGCAAAAAGAGAACTCGCAGATTTAACAGAAAGGGGCGTTTGATATGAATAACGCAGATATGAAGAAGAATCCCGCAGTCGGAAGAGACGCAGTAGAATTTATCGACAATCTGTTGACACAGGAAGAACGGGCTGAAAGTGACTTGCGCGTCGCCCTCATTTCCGAAATTATAAAGGCTCGTAAAGAAAAAGGCATAAGCCAAAAGAAACTTGAAGAGTTAAGCGGTGTCAAACAGCCGATTATAGCCAGAATGGAAAGAGGAACAACGAATCCTCAACTTGACACGGTTGTCAAGCTTCTTACCCCGTTGGGAATGAAACTTGTTATTGTTCCTGCGGAAAATAATTGAATACTTCCGAAAGAGGACGGCTTACGCACTTGCCGTTCTCTTTTTGTTATTCGTTGCTTTCAGTCTTCACCCCTCCACTCCAACGCCTGTCCGCAAACATCACAGTATGCTTGATTTTCTTCAACTTCCGCCCCACACAGGCAGATATGAGAGACTTCCCCGTCGTCGTATATGTCGGCGGCAACTTTTTTCGGTATCCGCTTTTCAAGCGCCTCAATCGCCATATCGAGGGCAAGCATAAGTTGTCCATCGGGCGTACCGTCACCCGCTTCGACAATATCGCCTTCATATAAAGCCCTATCTTCTTTCAGTTCTTTAATCGCTTCTTCATTCGTCATTGCTTTCACGCTCCTCCAACGCCTGCTCCGCTTCCTCGCGGGTGAGAAAGACATCTTTACCAAAAGCCTTAAAATCAAACACCATATCAATCTCTCCTCTGAATGTACTACATACTTTTGTAAGTATAATATCAACTGGAAAACTCATTACCTCTCCTTTACAGTGGTCTGCAAAAAATCTTCCATCACAATACATCGTATCTCCCACATTGCACGGCAACTGCGCCCACAATGAGCGGTCGGAAAAGGCTATACACGGCTCATCATTTCTGTTTTGAAAAGTGCTTTCAAATCTATTGCAGGCTACATGATGAATACATTGTTTACACGTCATCTTCTGCCTCCTCATTAACTTCAATTCTATCGATTCCATATTCAACGGCGCATTCGTGCTCTATTCTGCACCCGCGGGCATTTTTCCAACCCTTTGCAAAATAAACAATGTCGGATTTGGCAAGGAGTTCTATGCTCTCGGCAAGACGTGTAAGCGCGTTCCCGCTGAAATCGGCAAAAAGCGAGTCAATAATCTCAACCTTTTCTCCAAGCAGAGTTTCAGCTTCTCCAATAGCTCTCTCACGTTCAGCTCGGATTTCTTCATCGGTTTTCCCTCTCATTGGTTGACTAATAAACAGTTTTTTCATCTTTCGTCTTTCCTTTCAACATAACAAAAATTTTGCGGCGGTCTGACAAGAGGCTTTTTCAAGCATTTCTCGCACCATTCAGGCTCACCGTTTTTCATGCAGCCATAACCGCCCTTTATCCAACCCCCA
>DHMB01000011.1:0-3399 GCA_002405565.1 Clostridiales bacterium UBA4653 | reverse complement strand
TTTATCCAACCCCCATGTTGAGTTACACTCTTGGGCTGTCCCCAGCGAAATCTATGTTTACAGTTTTTGATTGCTTCTGTATCTTCGACATAGAACTCACTCAACTGCTTCGGCTCATCGTAGATTTTAAGGTAGGATATACCAAAACAACGCCGACCGCTTGTGTATTCAAAAAATTGCTTTCTTTCTATACAAATTTGCTTATCGATATATAGGTCTAAATCTTTATCAAATGGGGCAACGCTGTCACAATCAACATTGATGATTCTATCGCAAACAAATTCTCCGATAACTTTACCGTTACCTAAATAACACCCACCGACATCTTTTGCATTGATAATGCGTGCAATCTTTTCGCCGCTATTAACCCGAAATTGCTCAGTTGCTACCCATAATTTGTCCCCCATCGTGCAATAAATATCCACCTTGAACGGCACATCACACTTCGGGCAGAATTTTCTTGCCTCTATCGTTTTCTTTCCGCTTGCTATAAGTTCGCACCACTTCGGGCGAACGGGTAACATTATTTCAGTCATCTTCCACTTCCACCTCCTCAAATTCCTCTGTCAAGCAATCCGCGCACAGTTCTCTCCCGTCGGTAAACTTGTAAAGTTTATCCACATATTCGCCGCACTCGTCGCAATAAAGGTGCGGCGTTTCTCTTTTCAAGCCGCAGCCGTGGCAGCCGTCGGCACAGTCCACGCAATCGGATTCATATCTTATCATTTATAATCTCCTCCACGTCTTCGACCGTATACGCTATACCCGCCTTGCAGCCTGCGCGGCGCATTGCCGAAAGAAATATCAGTTGTTCTTTTGTCGGCTTATACGGTTTGACCTTTGTCTCCAAGAAATACGCCCGACCGTCTTTGACGGCAAACAGGTCGGAAAACCCTTTCGGCAGTCCCGTATCAAAGAACCGTCCGTCCGCAAGTCTGACCTTGCCGACATTCGTGCGGAACACTTTGAAGCCGCGCTCCGAAAGATACATCATCACTTCGTGCATCCAGTCTGTTTCGTTCATATACCTAAAATCCTTTCCGCGTAATACGCATATCGCGACGGCATTCTGATACGGAGTTCAACGGCTTTGTGTATGCACCATTGAAATTTGAATCCGTGTTCCTTCTGCCATAAAACAAGGTCGTCCCATGTTTTCAGTTTCTTCCACCCGTCGCGCGGCGCGGTACGCATATATTCCGCCTTGTTCAATCTTATAAGTTCCGCTTGCTGGCGTTCCCGTTCCGCACGTTCTTCTTCCTCGACTTCCGCCGTCCAGTCGTGCCCGCATTCGGGGCATATCTTGCAGTTGCTCGGCACAACGCGAAAACAGTCGGGGCATTGCTTGACCTTGATTTTCGTTTCGGTCTTTTTTCTCTTCGCCGCAAGCGTCCATTCGCGCATATCGTCGGGAAAGCCGTGCAGGAATACATTTCCCACATGGTCTATTATCAGGGCTGTTTTGCCGTCCTTGTAGCGCATTGAGCGCATACTTTGCTGTATAAACAGCGTCAGGCTTTTTGTCGGTCGAAGCAAAACCACCGCTTCGCAGTCAGGCACATCAAATCCCTCGCCGAACAACTCAACGTTTGACAAAACCGTTATCCTGCCTTGCCGAAAATCTTCAACAAGGTTTTCACGCTCCGCTTTCGGCGTTGTTCCGTCAATGTGCGCCGCGCTTATTCCCGCTTTGCAGAACTCCTCCGCAGTCGCTTTCGAGGCTTTGACCGAAGCGCAGTAAACTATGGACTGCTTTCCGTTTGCTATGTTCTTCCAGTTCTCGACCGTGTCGCCGTAGATCTTCGTTTGCTCCATTATCTCTGCAAGTGCCACCGCGTCATAATCTCCGCGCTTGACCGCTACGCCCGAAGCGTCCGCAAGTTTGACGGAGAAATATTCATACGGCGAAAGATAATGATTTTCTATCAGCCACTCCGTTGACGGTCCTATGACAAGGTCATCAAAGACCTTTCCCAACCCGCCCTCATTCATTCGACACGGCGTTGCCGTAAATCCGAGCCGAACCGCATCGGGAAAGTAATCATAAATGCGCGTATAACTGTTTGAGAGAGCATGGTGACATTCGTCGGTGATTATAAGTGACGGCTTCGGAAGTTTTGTAAGCCGCCGCGTCGCCGTCTGAACCATCATCACGTCGCACAGGTCAAAGTTTACTCCGCACCGCTCGAACGTAGCTTTTATCTGTCCGCACAGTTCCTGCCGATGTACAAGAAACAAAACTCTGTTTCCTTTCTCTGTCGTTTGGCGGGATATATCTCCCTGTATAACGGATTTCCCGCCGCCGCAACCGAGAACTGCGCATATCGACCGCTTACCCGTCCGCATACTGTACCTTATATCGTCTATCATTCGTTTTTGATAATCTCGTAATTCCATTTTTTTACCTCCTTTCGCGGAAACAACACCGATAAATCAAAAACAACACCTTGAAAAGTGCGTTTTTCGTTGTGGTTATGGGAAAAACAACACTTTTACACCTTTTTTCGGTCAGAATATTCAAATATTATATACAAGCGTACACGGGAAAACCGCGTGGCTTCGCGTATATGAAATGTTATTATAAGTGTTGTTTGTGTTGTTAAGTGTTGTTTTTATGTAAATATAGGGATTTTTGAAAATGTAAAAGTGGTGTTTTTGGTGGTGTTTAGGTGGTTCGTCGTGCGCTATATAGCGGTTTTTATACGTATGTAATACCCCCGCAATCCGTTTACCGTAGTTTTTAGTATTGATTTCCCGTCATTACCGGGAACAATCTTGCCGCTCGACGAATTATACCACGTCCGATTGAAAGGCAACGGCGAGACCGAGGATATGTACTTTATCCAAATCGGCTCCCTCGTACACTATATCGCTGTATT
The DNA here is from genome assembly GCA_002405565.1 of Clostridiales bacterium UBA4653. Classification (GTDB taxonomy): domain Bacteria; phylum Bacillota; class Clostridia; order Oscillospirales; family CAG-272; genus CAG-841. The sequence continues at coordinate 520 of DHMB01000011.1, read as the reverse complement.
TCGGGTTTTCGGCGTGAAGGACTATCATTTTGCCCGCGTAATAATAAACGCGCTTTAATGTGGCTTCATCGTCGATAATGACAGCCGCAATCTGTCCGTTTTCGACTTGCGGCATTGAACGAATAAAAACAATGTCTCCGTCATGAATGCGGGCGTTTATCATGCTGTCTCCGTTTGCGCGCAGACAGAAGTCTGCTTCAATGTCTGCCCCTGCCTCGATGTAACTTTCACGGTCTTCATTTGCATACTTCGGCTCTCCGCATGCGATGTTCCCGAGAAGCGGAAGACGCTTTTTTACAATTGGGCGAAGTCCGTAACGAGATAGGTCGGGGGATTCGGCTGAAAATTTCTCATCGGTAAAACACATTAGATATACAGGAGATACCTCGAAAAAATCTGCCATTTTTTGTATAGAAGAACGGGGAATATTTTCTACCATGCCGCTTTCATATTTACGAATAGCTGATTGTCGTACCCCTATAACTCTTCCCAGTTCCTCTTGCGTTACACCCTTTTCTTT
>DHMB01000066.1:17363-23248 GCA_002405565.1 Clostridiales bacterium UBA4653 | reverse complement strand
ATGTCGCAAGGGTGCTTGACGCGCTTGCAAAGCACAACGCAAAGGGTGCGTTTTTCATTCTGGATAACCTCGCAAAGCGCAACGGAGACCTTGTCCGTCGCATGGAGGAGGAAGGGCATTTTGTCTGCAATCATACGGCGCGTCACAAGGATATGACAAAGCTCTCGAAAGAGGAATTTGCGGAAGAGCTTAATAAGCTGGAGACGGTTGTCAATGAGACGACGGGAGTGACCGTCAGAAAATATTACCGTCCGCCGGAGGGAAGATTTTCGGAGGAAAATCTCCGCTGGGCGCAGGAGCTGGGATACAAAACAGTGCTCTGGAGCCTTGCCTATGCGGACTGGGACAACAACCGTCAACCCGAGCCCGAAAAGGCGAAAAAGCTGATACTCGACAACGTCCATAACGGCGCGGTTATCCTTTTGCACCCGACGTCGAAAACAAATGCCGACATTCTCGACAGCCTTCTCACATCACTTGAAAGCGAGGGCTACCGCTTCGGCACGCTCGACGAGCTGTTTGCGGCGGACGGGACGGAGGCAAAATGAAAGCGTCGGTCAGGCGCGCGCTCTGCGCCGTGTTTACAGTTATATTCGCGTTTTTTCCATGCGTAAACGTTTATGCTTCCGGCAACGTGATATATTCCGGCGCGGACGGTTGCGGAAAGCGTATCGCCATAACCTTTGACGACGGCCCGCACCCGCGGAAAACCGCGGAAATACTTGATTTTCTTGCGGAAAACTCCGTCCGCGCGACGTTTTTCGTCGTCGGGGAAAACGCAAAATATTATCCCGACCTCATCGCCCGCGAGGCTGCCGAGGGACATGAGATAGGCAATCATACCTATCATCACAAGCCGATGAGAAAATGCAAGGACGGCGAGGGCAAATGCGAGATAAACGAGGCTTCCGAGACGATAAAAAGCATAACGGGAAAAGCCCCCGTGCTTTTCCGTCCGCCGGAGGGGTCATATTCTTCGTCGACTGTCGAGCTTGCGCGGGCGTGCGGCTGCGACGTCGTTTTGTGGAACGTCGACACCCGCGACTGGGCGATGTCAAAGACGGATGAGATCGTTGCGAACGTGAAGAAAAACGTCCGCGACGGAAGCATTATCCTCTTCCATGATTTTACCCGCGACGGCGCGCACACCCTTGACGCGCTGAAAATTCTTTTGCCGTATCTTATATCGGAGGGCTATGAATTTGTGACGGTTTCCGAGCTTATAAGATGAAAAAATCCCCGCTCCGGCGGGGATTTTTGTTATTCTTCGTATTTCTTCGCCCGGGATTTTTCAACCTTTGAGAGCGCCTTTGAAACGCCTGCGGCAATCGCCGTGTTTGCAACGAGTTCAACCGTTGCGTTGAGAAGAAATGCAACCGCTATGAACGCGAGAGGGGAAAGTCCCTGATCGCCCGCCATGCCGAGCATTGTGTCCTTAAAGAGCAGACAGAAGCCGCCGACGAAAAGGACGGTGTTTGTGAGCGAGCCGACAGCCGCGGAAACGAAATATGCGGCGATATTGTCCCTCTTTTTCGTCATCGCGCGGAAAATCAGACCGGGGAGAAGTCCCGCCAGAATTCTGGGCACAAAGCAGATCAGCGCCGTATAAAAAGGATTTACTCCGAACAGCAATGTTCCGAAGGTGCTTTGTCCGAAGCACTGCCAGAAGCTCGCCGCGCCGAAAAGTGCGCCGAGGACGGCGCCCGCGGCGGGGCCGACGGCTATCGCGCCGATTATAATCGGTATCATATTAAAGGTGATTTCAACTATGCCTATCTTCAAAAAGCCGAGCGGGGTAAAGCAGAATATCGCGAGCAGTGCGACGAGCATTGCGAGCTTTACCATTGTGCGCAGACGTTCATTTTTCATTTCAGATTCCTCTACTTTATAAGTTTTCTGTAAAGAGCTTTTATTGCGCGGTGAAGGTCGTCCTCGCGGACGCCGACGGTGATTCCCCCGTCACCTGAGCCTGCGTCGACGGAAATTACGGGAATGTCGTCCCCGTCAAGCGCGGAGAACACCTCCGAAAGTCTTTGCCCGATGTCGGCGCCGACAATCGCGATGAGCGCGCAGTCGTCTCCGAGCGTCACGCACGAAGGCTCCGAGCAGGCGCAGATTTCATTGCGGATATAATCCTCTCTGCCTGTCAGGAAGTCCCGCGGGACGGTAAACGAAACACAGTCCACTCCGGACGAAACGCAAACGGGGTAAATACCTTTCTGCGCAAATATCCGCATGATTTTTTCCGCGTCCGACGCGCTTGCCGCTATTTTCGTTTTGCATATGCGCAGGACAGAAAACCCCTTTCTGCCCGCTATGCCGCAAACGTCGCTTTCTTTTCCGTCCCTGTCGTAAACGACGCGCGTTCCGGGGGCGGACGGGTCAAGAGTGCTCTTGATTATCACGGGAATTCTTTCGCTCATAATCGGGAGAACCGAATCCTCGTGGAGCACGCCCGCGCCCATAAAAGAAAGACGTCTCAGCTCTTTATATGTTATTATACCGATTGTTTTCGGATTGTCAACAGTTTTCGGGTCGGCGGACATAAATCCGGCGACGTCAGTCCAGTTTTCGTATTCGTCGCAGCCCATGGCGGAGGCGAGAATCGCTCCCGTTATGTCCGAGCCGCCGCGCTCAAAGGTTTTCAGAGTCCCTCCGGGCATACTGCCGTAAAACCCCGGAACGACCGCCCTTTCCGACTTTGAAAGCTCTGCCGCCGTGCGCCTTTTTGTGATTTCGGGGAGAAACGCTCCGTCATCGCCGAAGGAAACGCATTTTGCGGCGTCGACAAAGTCATAACCGAGGTATGCCGCAAAAATTCTTGCGCAGAAATATTCCCCGCGTGACGCAAAATAGTCCCTGCCGAAATAATTTTTGCGGGCATAGAGGAGCTCGGAAAAATCGCCGTCGAGCGAGACGGGAACGGCAAGCTCGGAGATTATCCCGTCAAAACGGGCTTTGATTTTTTCGAGTATTGAATAAAATTCGTCCCCCGTCGACATGAACGCGCGATAAAGCATATCCGTTATTTTTTCGTCGTCCGGAAATCTTTTTCCCGGCGCGCTGACCGCCACATACCGCCGCCCGCTTTCCGCAAGGACAATCTTTGCGGCATTATCGATTCTTTTCGCGTCACAGAGGGAGCTTCCGCCGAATTTCACAGCCTTGATTTTGTTTTCCACGGAAAATTTATCACCTCCCGCTTTATAATATGACAAAATGCGACAAAAGGACAGCCCGCGTTTCGGCTCAAAGTAAACAGAAAACGGCGCATTTGCGCCGTTTTCTGCGAAAATCGATATCATGTCTGCGGTGCTTCTTCGTTTTCCGAAGAAAGATATTTTTTGAGCTTTTTTACGGCGTCCTCGATGACGGAGGATATCGTTTTTTCATCAAGCAATATTCTTGCCGCCGCTGGAAGTCGACTGTATAAAGCCGCCGCCACGGCTGAATATTTTATCTCTCCCGTCCCGCCGCCGTAACGTTCCTCTGCCGCCGCCACAAGCGAAAGCGCGATTGCCTTCGCTTCTTTTTTGTAGCCCTTGCGGGCGAGAATGACGACAGCGGCGACAAACACCGCGCAGACCAATATCAAAAGCCAGTATTCAGATAAAAATCCGAGCATAAAACAAGCGACACCGCCGCTTCCTTCACGGCGGAGCCGCACTCCTTTCCGTGAATTATAAAAGCAGACTGATAAGCGCGCCCGCAACCGCTCCGGCAACTGCGGATATCACAGCCTTTACGACAGACGTAAACCTGATGATCGGCTGTTTTTCTATATCGCAGAGCCGCTCGTCCTGATTTTCAAGCCTGCGGTTCGCTTCCTCAAGCTGAATGACAAGACGGGTTATGTTTTCATTCTGACTGTTTATCGCATTGGCGAGGGCTTCGAGCTTATCGATTCTGTGCGAATTGATCTTCTCCCGCTCCTCGATTTTGACAATGCGTTCTCCCTGCGAGGGAGAAATGTTTTCTTCTTTTTCCGAGATGTAATCTCCCAGAGGGATCACCCGCTTCCGCTTTGGTTTTTCCCCGCTCGCGCGCGAAAATCTTTTCGGTAAGGGTTGCGCGCAAAGCAATCTTTCCGATTGCTCCTCTATTATACCACATTTCAGGTCATTTGTAAATAGAAAAACGAACAAATGTTTATATTTTTTGAAAAATCCATTGAAAATCGGGCTTGCAACGGGGAAAAATACTTCCGCAAGGGGCAAAGTTTTGATTTTTTTAACAATTTATTATGGTATTCGCGGCGGATATATAGTATAATATAAATTGCATTAGAATGCATAACTGTTGACAAAATGAAAAATAAACTCTCAAAGGAGCGGAAAATAAATGTCTTTGATCGAAAAAATCTTCGGAACATACAGCGACCGTCAGATCAAAAAGCTCATGCCCATAGTTGACAAAACGGACGCGCTTTCTGATAAATATGCCGCAATGACGGACAGCGAGCTTTCCTCCGTCACGCCGGAATTCAAAAACAGGCTTGCAGCAGGCGAAACTCTTGACGACATCCTTCCCGAGGCGTTTGCCGCGGTCAGGGAGGCGGCGGCGAGAGCCATCGGCAAAAAACCGTACAGAGTTCAGATTCTCGGCGGAATAATTCTTCATCAGGGCAGAATTGCGGAGATGAAAACCGGCGAAGGAAAGACGCTCGTTGCAACCATGCCCGCATACCTCAACGCTCTGACGGGAAAGGGCGTGCATATAGTCACGGTCAACGAATATCTTGCCCGCCGCGACAGCGAGGAGATGGGCAAGGTTTACGGCTTCCTCGGACTTTCAACGGGGCTTATCCTTCAGGGGCAGAGCACCGAGGAAAAACAGAAGGCGTATTCGGCGGACATAACATACGGAACGAACACGGAATTCGGCTTTGACTACCTCCGCGACAACATGGCGATAAGTCACGGCGGACTTGTTCAGCGCGAGCTGAATTTTGCCATTGTCGACGAGGTGGACTCAATCCTCATAGACGAGGCGAGAACGCCGCTCATCATTTCCGGTATGGGCGAAAAGCCGAACGACATCTATAAAAAAGCGGACGCATTTGTCCGTCGCCTGCGCGCAAAGGTCGTAAAGGAGATGGACACAAAGAGCGATAACGACGACGTCGCCGAGGACTATATCGTCGACGAAAAGGGCAAAAAAGCGACGCTGACGGCAAGGGGCATTGCGAAGGCGGAGAGCTTCTTCGAGGTTGAAAACCTTTCCGACCCCGAAAACAACTCGCTTTATCACTATATAAACGAGGCGCTTCACGCGCACGGTATCATGAAGAGGGACGTTGACTACGTCGTCACCGACGGCAAGGTCATGATAGTCGACTCGTTCACGGGAAGAATCATGCCCGGAAAACGCTTCTCAAACGGACTCCATCAGGCTATTGAGGCAAAGGAAAAGGTCGACATTCAGAACGAAAACCAGACTCTTGCGACGATAACCTATCAGAACCTGTTCCGCCTTTATTCAAAGCTCTCCGGTATGACCGGTACTGCTTTGACGGAGGAAAACGAGTTCCGCGAGATTTACGGTCTTGACGTTGTCGAGGTGCCGACGAACAAGCCCATGATAAGAGTCGACCGCAATGACGTCGTCTATAAAAATACGGACGCGAAATACCGCGCAATCATAAGACAGATAGAGGCTTGCCACGAAAAGGGTCAGCCTGTGCTTGTCGGTACGGTATCGGTTGAAAAATCCGAGATACTTTCCGCGCTTCTGAAAAAAGAGGGCATTGCGCATAACGTCCTCAACGCAAAGCAGCACAAGCGCGAGGCGGAGATAATCGCGCAGGCGGGCAAATTCGGCGCCGTGACGATATCGACCAACATGGCGGGACGCGGAACGGATATCATGCTCGGCGGTAACGCGGA
>DHMB01000066.1:17143-17335 GCA_002405565.1 Clostridiales bacterium UBA4653 | reverse complement strand
GGTAACGCGGAATTCCTTGCAAAGAACGAGCTGAAAAACGCCGGCTATGAGGAGGACATCATCTCCCTTGCGACGGGAATGAGCGAGAACGTAAGCGATGAGGTTCTTGAAGCGAGAAAGCTTTACAGGGAATCGCTTGAAAAATACAAGAGAGAAATCGCGCCCGAGGCAGACAAGGTGCGCGAGGCGGGC
>DHMB01000066.1:3902-17046 GCA_002405565.1 Clostridiales bacterium UBA4653 | reverse complement strand
TCGACAATCAGCTCCGCGGCCGTTCCGGACGTCAGGGCGACCCAGGCGAGAGCAGATTTTTCCTTTCGCTTGAAGACGATCTCATGCGTCTGTTCGGTTCGGAAAGGGTTATCGGAATAGTTGAAAGGCTCGGCCTTCCGGACGATGAGCCGATTGAGGCGAAGATAATTTCAAACACGATAGAATCATCGCAGAAACGTCTTGAGGGCGAAAACTTCAACAGAAGAAAGACCGTCCTCGAATATGACGACGTAATGAATCAGCAGAGAACGGTAATATACAAGCAGCGCAGGGAAGTCCTTGACGGAAAGGACATGAGCGGCACGATCGACGAGATGATGAAAAACATCGTCCCCTCCGCGCTTGACCTTTGCGAGGTTGACGGTCACTTCGACCTTTCGGCTGCAAAGGAGCGTCTCTTCTGGCTTCTCTCAAAGGAGGAACAGGAATACGGCGACGGCGACATCACAAGGGCAGAGCTTGAAAAGCGCCTTTGCGACAGGATAAACGGTATTTACGAAGGTCAGAAGGCTGTGTTCGGGGACAAGATGGGGGATCTCATGCGCTGGGCGCTTCTCCGCGCTGTCGACAGAGCATGGATGGAGCATCTCGACGCGATGGACGATCTGCGCGACGGTATAGGCTTCTCTTATCTCGCTCAGCGTAACCCGATAACGGAATACCGCATTGCGGGAAGCGAAATGTTTGACGAGATGATTGAAAAAATCCGCGAGGAGACTGTGAAGTTCGTGCTTTTCGCGGTTCCCGCGCAGGAAATGAAGCACAAGGCGGCAGCGACCGTCAGACAGACGGAGCTGAAAAATGCGGGCGGCAAGGCGGAAAAACGTCAGCCTGTTGTCAAAAAGAGCTTTGAAAAGGTCGGCAGAAACGACCCCTGCCCCTGCGGAAGCGGAAAGAAATACAAGCAGTGCTGCGGTAAAAACGCGGGCTCTGATGACTGATACGGAGGAAGAATTTTGGGTTTCGGTTGGATGCTTCTCGGATGGCTGTTCATGTTCCCCGTGATAGGCACGGTGGACGTAATGCCGGATTTTATCGGATTTATGATAATGCTTGTCGGGCTTTCGTGCGCGTATAAGTACTGTCGCTGTTTTGATCTGACGCGGCGCCTTGCGATGTTCGGAGTGCTGTTTTCCCTCGTTTCGTTCGCGTATCAGTTGCTTTGCAAAACGGGCGCGATCGAGCCGTCTGTCGTCGGAACGGTGATACGGGTTTCTTATGCGGCTTTTCTCTGCGCATACGCTGTGAACCTTGCGATGTCGATATCGAAAATCGCAACCGAAACGGAGCTGCCGAAAATCCGCGTCAGAGGAGCGGCGGCGGTGCCGCTGGCGATTATAATGCTCTTCGGCGGAAGAATTGCATGGTCGGGCTCGGTCAGCGCGATATCGTCTGCCGGCGAGGGCGAGACGATAAGCGATACGCTCAGATGGGCTATGAGAATAGGCTATATAGCGGAGGTGCTGTTTGTGGTCTATATGCTGGCGCTTCTGCTCTCATGCTATCGCTGGATATGCCTTGAAGGCGAGGAAGACATGCCGGACAAGGCGCACAAGTTGCCGACGCCGTTTGACATAATAGAAAAAAAGAAAAACAAGGATAAGGAGGAGAAAAAATGACCGATCTGCGCAGGAGATCCAAAGACCTCTGGCTGATCTCTGCTGGCATGATTTTTCTCTTCAATCCGTGCATAAATATAATTGACGTTCTGCCGGACGTTATCGGTATTGTGCTCATACTTTTCGGAATAAGAAAATATGCGGATCTTTCGTCCGAGCTGGGAGAGGCGAAAAAGGGCTTCGGAAAGGCGGCATGGGTCAGCCTTTTCGGACTTTTTGCAATGTTCTTTTCGCCTTCGGCGGACGACTATACAAAGCTGTCGCTCGCGGTTGCGGTGTGGCTTCTGGAATGTATATTTATCATTCCCGCCATGCAGAAGCTCTTTTCCGGACTTGATGATCTGCGTATCCGTCTGACGGACAGAGGGGACGAGGAAGTCTTTTCCGGCGCGGCGACGCTCTCTTCGATTTTCCTTGTCGTCCGCTCGGCGATGGCGGTGCTTCCGCTCTGCATGCCGCTCTTCTTTGAGAAAAAAGAGGAGGACGTCATCTCCGGCGGAGGCGGGACGGATGTGGAATCCGTCATAAAGGTGACGACGGTTATATGCGCGGTGCTTTCGCTTGTAATCGGGCTTGCATGGCTCGTTTCAGCGCTGAAATGCATGGCTGTGCTGCGCGGCGACGAAAAATTCATTGCCGCGGCGGATGAAAAATATAATTCCGAGATAATGACAGACGATTCTCTCTGGAAGAAGAGATATCTGAGGAGGTTCTACGCCGTTTCATCGGCGGCGGTGATATTCCTTCTGGGAATCCCGCTCGGCGGAAAGCCCGTGATTCCGGAATTCATGTTCGGAATTGTGACGGCTGTCGCGGTCGGCTTTTCGGGCTATCTGCTTTCGGAATACAGAAAAAAGCTGTATGTGCTCTGCGGCGCGTTTGCCGCGCTGTCATTGGTTTCGATGATATCCGGTTACGCTTATGCGGGAAAATTTTATGAATTGCTCTATCCCTATGAGGCGGAAGGCTTTTTGTCCGCATTTCTGCCTTACGCAATCACAGAGGCGGCGTCGATGGCGGCGCTTATCCTGATATTCGCCGCACTGCGTCGCGGAATCTGCGATATGACTGAAAAATGCGTCGGCTGGAGCGGGGATGACGTTCTCTCCGGCAGGCAGGACGCGGAAATAAAGAAAAGACTCAAAAGACGCGCGAATCTGACGTTTGCTTTTGAGATAATATATGCTTTTGCAACCGTCGCGGCTGCTTTAATGTCGCCCTTCGGCGATATAAACACGCTGTTTTCCATGGGCTGGGTGCTGAGAATGATTTTGTGCATGGTCGTGCTTGTGCTCTGCATGTGGACGGGCGACGGAATAAAAAGCGAAACGGGAAAATGATTTTTTCGGAGGATGTTATGAACGGAAATAATGATACGGAATTTCTCGGAGGGAATTCCGAAATCGAAAGAAAGGATAAAGTCAAGGCGGATATTTACGATTGGGTCGAGGTGTTTGTTTCGGCGCTGGCGATAGTTGTGATCATGCTTTCGTTTGTTCTGCGTATCGCAACCGTGAAGGGCCATTCCATGGAGCGAACCCTTTCGGATTCGCAGGTGGTTGTCATGAGCAACATGTTCTATACGCCTGCGCAGGGCGATATTATCGTTATTCAGCAGAACGGCGGATATTTTGAAACGCCGATTGTGAAAAGAGTCATTGCCACGGGCGGACAGACGCTTTCAATCGACTTTGAAAAATGGGAAGTGAAGGTCGACGGCAAGGTCATTGACGAAAGCAGTTATGTATATTTCAGAAACACAAGCATGGATGTCGAAGAATATTATTCCGTATATGACGCTTATCTCGACGCAAACGGGGTCATGACCGTGCCCGAAGGGTACCTTTTCGTCATGGGAGACAACCGCAACGAATCATCCGACAGCAGAAGCATTTACGTCGGATTTGTCCGCGAAAACGAGGTTCTCGGCAAGGTTATTTTCAGAATGTTCCCGATAAACAAGATCGGCGCCGTCAAGTCGGCGGGAAATTAAAAAGAGAGGACGGCAAAGCTATGCCATCTACACAGATACAATGGTTTCCGGGTCACATGGCGAAAACCCGCCGGATGATTGCGGAAAACCTGAAAAAGGTCGACCTGACGATTGAAATACGCGACAGCAGAATACCGTTTTCTTCGTCAAATCCCGAGATAAAGCGCCTGACGGACGCAAAGCCGCGCCTTGTGCTGCTCAGCAAATGCTCGCAGGCGGATCCTTCCGTCACGGCGGAATGGAAAAAGTATTTTGCCTATATAGGCGAGAACGCCATCTTTTATGACTGCAAAACGAATGAAGGTATTTCGGAAATCGCTCCCGCCGCCCGCAGGCTCTGCGCGGAAAAGCTGCAAAGCTGGCAGGGCAAGGGCATGGAGGGCAGACACCTGCGCGCGATGATTGTCGGTATTCCGAACGTCGGCAAGAGCTCGCTTATAAACCGTCTTGCGGCGGACAAAAAGGCAAAGGTTGAGGACAGACCCGGCGTCACGCTCAACAAGCAATGGGTGACGACTTCGATCGGCATTGATCTGCTCGATACGCCCGGAGTTCTTTGGCCGAAGTTTGACGAGCGCAGAGTCGGCGAAAATCTTGCGATAACGGGCGCCATCAAGGATGACATCATGGATACGGATGAGCTCGCCACCGCGCTTTGCGAGAGGATGAAAAGCATTTATCCGCGACTGCTCATTGAAAGATACGGCATAAGCGAGGAGGCTGTCTCGGAGGAGACGCAGCCCTGGGAGACGGTTGAAGCCATCGGCAAAAAGAGGGGCTTTCTTGTCCGCGGGGGAGAGGTTGACTTTTCGCGCACGGCGAAAATGCTCCTTGACGAGCTCCGCGGCGGGAAGATGGGAAGAATATCGTTTGAAAGACCGAGGGACAGATAATGCCGAGCTATGAATTTGAAAACGCTTTGCGCGAAAAGGGCTATACGAGCATATGCGGCGTTGACGAGGCGGGCAGGGGCCCGCTTGCGGGAAACGTCGTTGCGGGCGCGGTCATTATGCCCGAAGGGCTGATAATCGATGGGCTGGACGATTCAAAAAAGCTCTCGGAAAAGAAGCGCGAAAAGCTATATGATATAATAACGGAAAAGACTACATGGGCGGTTGCCTGGGCAAGCCCTGCGGAAATTGACGAATACAACATTCTCGGCGCAACGATGCTTGCGATGAAGCGGGCAATCGAGGCTTTGCCGCAAAAGGCGGATTTTGCCCTTATCGACGGCAACCGCGCAAAGGGCTTTGAAATTCCGGTTGAGACGGTTGTCAAGGGCGATTCGAGGAGCTGGTCGATTGCGGCGGCTTCGATAATCGCAAAGGTGACAAGAGACCGTCAGTGCATTGAGCTTGACAAAAAGTATCCGGAATACGGCTTTGCGATACATAAAGGCTACCCGACAAAGGCGCATATGGAGACGGTCATAAAGCTCGGGCCTTGCCCGGAGCACAGAAGGAGCTTTCTGTCGTTTGTCGACAGGGCGAAAAACAATGAAAAATAACAGAAAATTCGGTTCCTTCGGGGAGAATCTCGCCGCAGAATATCTTGAAAAAGAGGGATATTCGATAACGGCAAGAAACGTCCATTTCGGACACATCGAGACGGACATCATCTGCGAAAACGAGAGCGAAATCCTTTTTGTTGAGGTCAAGACGAGGACAGACGCGGAGTTTTCCCTGCGCTACGGGCGACCCGCGGCGGCTGTCACAAAAAAGAAGCTGGAAAATATGACGCTCTGCGCGCGGCAATATCTTTACGAGACAAAATGCCCGAAAAAGCCGAGGATAGACGTAATCGAAGTATATATAAAAGAAAACGACGGGGCGCAGTCCCTTTCCGAAAAGGGAATTGTCCATATAAAAAACGTGACGGGATAAAGGCTTTTTATTCTTACTTCCGGAGGCGGAAATGAATTATTTCGATCTTCATTGCGATACCCCTTTTGAGCTTTACAAAAGAAAAACGCCGCTTGCGTCCGGCGGGACGCACATAACGGCGGAAAAAATTCGCGGCTTTGAAAAATACGCGCAGATAATGGATATATGGTCGCAGGACGACCTTTCGGGGCAGGAATGTTACGATAATTTTTTCAGGATTTACGATAATTTAATGCGCAGGCTTGCGGAAAATCCGCAGTTTTGCTTCTGTCGCTCATCCGCCGATATGAAAAACGCTTTTTCCGAGTGTAAACACCCGATTTTCCTCGGAATTGAGGGCGGGAAGCTGCTCTGCGGCGACCTTTCGAGGCTTGATACGCTTTATGCGTCGGGAGCAAGGTTTTTCACGCTCGTCTGGAAGGGCGATTGCGAGATAGGCGGCGCGCATAACACGGAAAACGGGCTTACGGACTTCGGGCGAAGTGTCGTTCGGAGGCTTTCGGAGCTGGGAATGGCTGTCGACGTTTCGCACGCTTCGGACAGGATGGCGGAGGAGACGATCGAGCTTTGCAAAAGCGGGAAAATCCCCGCAATAGCAAGTCATTCGAGCGCCCGCGCGATAACGTCGCACAGGCGGAATTTAACGGATGAGCTTGCAAAAAAGATTGCGGGAGCGGGAGGGGTCATCGGCGTTTGCCTTGCCGGAGGATTTCTTTCGGACGCGGAGCCGGCGCACCTGTCGGACGCTGTGCGTCATATTCTGCATTATCTCGATATCGGGCTTGAAAAAAGCGTCTGTATCGGCGCCGATCTTGACGGCGCAACTCCGCCGGAGGAGATAAGAGACGTTTCCGATATGCCGCGGCTGTATGAGGCGGTTTTGTCGGCAGGGGTTGGCGAAGGCACGGCGGAGGACATATTTTTCCGCAACGCGGAGAGGTTTGTTTCAGAACATATGTAATGCGGCTTGCGCCGCAAAATTCAGATATTTTTCTGCTTGAATGTCGCGCAGACGGTGTCTGTGCAGCTTGTTGCATAGCTCGGGCCGACGTTTATCTTGTCTGCCTTGCAGGTGCAGTCGCCGTCGTGGTAAACGCAGTTTGTAACGTCACAGGAGACGCCGCCGTTCTTCTTGCAGGTTTTGCAGGCGGCTTTATCTGTGTCGAGAGTATTTTTCTTTTCAAATTCCATTGCAATATCACACATCCTTTTCGGGATGTCCTTTCATAACACGGTTTTGCCTTTTTGAAGGCAACCAAAGTTTGCCCCGTTGAAAGCCGAAATATGCTGTTTTCGGGTCGACAAAATTTTAGAAAAACAATTTTTTTGAGGAGGCATAAGCCTTTGCTTTATACAATAGGCGACCTTCACCTCTCGCGCACCGTCAAAAAGCCGATGGATATTTTCGGCGCGAGATGGAACGGTCATGACGAAAAAATCGAAGAAAACTGGAGAAAAAAGATAACGACGGAGGACACCGTCGTCATTCCGGGCGACATATCGTGGGCGATGACGCTGGACGAAGCACGGGCGGATTTTGACTTCATCGAATCGCTTCCCGGAAAGAAAATCATGCTCAAGGGCAACCATGATTATTACTGGCAGACAAAGAAAAAGCTCTGTGATTTCATCTCCGCCTGCGGCTATGAAACGATGACTTTTCTCCAGAACGACGCCGTCGAAACGGAGGATTTTATCATCTGCGGGTCGCGCGGCTGGTATAACGACGATAAGGAAAACCTTGCGAGAGGAGCGGACAATAAAAAGATAATCGCAAGGGAAGTCGTGCGGCTGAAAATGAGCATTGACGCGGCGAAAAAGTTGCGCGACGCGGCGGCGGAGCGCGGAGAAAACAAAGAAATTCTTGCTTTTCTTCATTTTCCCGCGATATTCAAGGGATACATGTGCGACGAGATAATCATGGAGCTTTACAGGGGCGGAATCGAGCGTTGCTATTACGGTCATATCCACGGAAATTACGAGGCTCCCGCGAAAATAAGCTATGCCGACATAGATTTTTACCTTGTTTCGGCGGATTATTTACTCTTTGACCCGCTTGCAATACAAAAAAATGTTGACATTGCAAGGAGATAATGATATAATTAGACCTGTATGTCAAGTGACAAAAGATAAATAAATCGGAGGAATAAAAATGAAAGTATTAAAAGTCGGCGATGCCGAAAAAAACTGCAAAGAACTTGAAATCCAGATAGACCGCGCGGAGTTTGACGCCGCAGTCGACGCTGCGTTCAAGAAAAACGCCGGAAAGATGAATGTTCCCGGCTTCAGAAAAGGTAAGGCTCCCAGAGCAATTATCGAAAAAATGTACGGCAAGGGCGTTTTCTATGAGGACGCTCTGAACGAGGTCGTTCCGAAGGCTTATGCGGACGCTCTCGCAGAAACAGCTCTCGAAGTTGTTTCCGCTCCCGAATATGATGTCAAATCTCTTGATGATGACGGCGTTGTCATCACCGTCAAGGTTTTCGTAAAGCCCGAATGCACTCTTAAGGCATACAAGGGTCTGAAGGCAGAGAAGGAAAACGTTACGATCGGCGACGAGGCTGTCGATCACGAAATCCAGACAGTCCGCGAGAGAAACGCAAGAGAAGTTGACGTAACCGACCGCCCCGCACAGAACGGCGACTGCGTTGTGTTCGATTTTGAAGGCTTTGCAGACGGCAAGGCATTTGAAGGCGGCAAGGCAGAGAAGTATCACCTCAAGCTCGGTTCGGGACAGTTCATCCCCGGCTTTGAAGATCAGATCTGCGGACACAACATCGGCGACGAGTTCGACGTTGAGGTTACCTTCCCCGCAGATTATCACGAAACAACTCTCGCAGGCAAGCCCGTAACTTTCAAATGCAAGCTCCACGAGATCAAATTCGACGAGCTTCCCGCTCTCGACGACGAATTCGTAAAGGACGTTTCCGAATTCGATACTCTCGATGAATACAAGGCAGACATAAAGGCTAAACTCGAAGAGAATGCAAAAACCGCTCAGCAGGCAAAGGTTGACGAGCAGCTCCTCGACGCTCTCTGCGAAAATCTCGAAGCCGAGATTCCGGAAGCTATGTTTGAAACAGAGCTCGACGCGTGCCTCCGTGACTATGAAAACCGCCTCCGTTACCAGGGCATAGATATGAAGACGTTTATGCAGTACACGGGCGCAACGGTTGATTCTCTCAAGGCACAGCTCCGTCCGCAGGCTGAAAAGAACGTAAAGATCCGTCTCGCTCTCGAAACGGTTGCAAAGCTCGAAGGCCTTACAGCCGACGCAGAGAAGATCGAAGCGGAATACAAGAAGATCGCCGACGCATACGGCATTGAGATTGAAAAGGTTAAAGCTGCCGTAAACGAAAAGGATATCGCGGCAGACGTTGTCGTTGCCGAAGCTCTTGAGCTTGTCCGCACAAACGCAGACGTGAAGACGAAGAAAGCCGCTGCGAAGAAGTCCGCAAAGAAGACAGAAACGGCAGAGGACGGCGCAGAGACAGTCGACACGGCGGAGCCGGCAAAAAAGACAACAAGAAAGTCTACAAAGAAGACAACAGAAACAAAGACCGAAGGCGACGCGGAATAAGATAATTTCTCCGCAAAGCCGAAGGCAGTGAAAGGAGATATTTTATGGCACTCGTACCTTATGTAATAGAACAGACGAGCAAGGGGGAACGCTCTTACGATATTTATTCCCGCCTGCTCAATGACAGAATCGTTTTCCTCTCCGATGAGGTGAACGACGTAACGGCGTCTCTCGTTGTGGCGCAGCTTCTGCACCTCGAATCGCAGGATCCGGATAAGGACATTGCTCTTTATATCAACAGCCCCGGCGGCTCGGTCACCGCGGGCATGGCAATTTTCGACACGATGAATTATATCAAATGCGACGTATCGACGATCTGCGTCGGTATGGCGGCGAGCATGGGCGCGTTCCTGCTTGCGGCGGGCGCAAAGGGCAAGAGATTTGCTCTTCCGAACAGCGAGATTATGATTCATCAGCCGCTCGGCGGAATGCAGGGTCAGGCAAGCGATATGAAAATTCATGCCGATCACATAATCAAAATAAGACAGCGCATAAACGAAATTCTTGCGCGCGAGACGGGCAAGCCGATCGAACAGATCGAAATCGATACCGATCGCGACAATTTCCTCAGCGCGGACGAAGCTGCGGCTTACGGACTTATCGACAAGGTAATTGACAAGCGCATCTGACGAAAGGAAAAGAGCCCATGGCTGACAACAAAAGAACATCGCTCCGCCGCTGTTCGTTCTGCGGACGAAGCGAGGAGCAGGTCGGGTTTCTCATCCCGTCGCCGCTCGGCACTTACATTTGCGACGATTGCGTTTTCGCCTGCGAGCAGCTCATAGCCGATTATCATTCGTCCGAAAGTGACAGCGAGCTTACAGAGCTTGCTGACCTTCCGAAGCCGAAGGAGATAAAGGCTGTCCTTGACGAATACGTCATCGGACAGGACGAGGCGAAGATTGCGCTTTCCGTTGCGGTATATAATCATTACAAGAGAATATCGCAGAAGGGAAAGGATGACGACGGAGTCGAGATTCAGAAGAGCAACGTGCTCCTCCTCGGCCCGACGGGCGTCGGCAAGACTTTTCTTGCGCAGACGCTTGCGAAAACTCTGAAAGTTCCTTTTGCAATTGCAGACGCAACAACGCTCACCGAAGCGGGATATGTCGGAGAGGATGTCGAAAATATTCTTCTACGTCTCATTCAGGCGGCGGATTACGACGTTGAGCTTGCGGAAAAGGGAATAATCTATATCGACGAGATCGACAAGATCTCCCGCAAGAGCGAAAACCGATCGATCACCCGCGACGTTTCGGGCGAGGGTGTTCAGCAGGCGCTCCTCAAAATTCTTGAAGGCACAACGGCAAACGTTCCTCCGCAGGGAGGAAGAAAGCATCCGGGGCAGGATTTCATCCAGATTCATACGGAAAACATTCTGTTCATCTGTGGCGGCGCGTTCGACGGGCTTGAAAAGATCATCGATAAGCGCAAGGGAACGTCCGGCGTGGGCTTCGGCAGCGAGCTGAAGGGCAAAGCCGAAAAGACGCAGGGCGGACTTCTCCGCGACGTAACAGCGCACGACATTGTAAAATACGGACTTATACCGGAGCTTGTCGGCAGGTTGCCTGTCATCGTCAGTCTCTCGGAGCTTGACGAAGCGGCGCTTGCAAGAATTCTCCGCGAACCGAAAAACGCAATCCTCAAACAGTATAAAAAGCTCGTCGGAATGGACGGAGTCGACATAGTGTTTACGGATGACGCAATCTCCGGAATCGCGAAACGCGCGATCGAAAGAGGAACGGGCGCAAGAGGCCTCCGCGCAATAATGGAGGAGATAATGCTTCCCATTATGTATGAGATACCTTCAATGGAAAATCTCAAGTCCGTGACGGTCACAGCCGAGACGCTTAACGGCGGAAAACCCGAGCTTGTTTTCGGGGAAAAGTAAATATAACAAATGTATAAAACCGCCGTGGCGTTTGCCGCGGCGGTTTTTGATTGTGCTAAGATTTTGCGCCTGCGGTGACGAAAAAGAGCAAGAAGTCTTTATCATGCGGCGACCGCAGAGCGTTTTTTCTGCGAATATTTGCTTTGCAAAGCGTCGCGGTATGCCATCTTCCGCATTGGAGAAAAATCTATAACAATTTCTTAAAGCCTGTTGCTCTGCAAACCGATAAAAACGGAATGCGCGGAAGAAAATTATACATTTGAATAAAACGATGAAAAACATTTGTATAAATTTGAATTTCCTGCATAACCGCAAGGCTTTTCGGTCGATAATATCAGCGTCACAGATTATTGCCGAAAGGCTGAAAGGAACAAAAACATATGAATAAAAATCAGAGAAAAAGACAGCTCAACAGAGGACTTGCGATTGCGCTGGCGCTCCTCCTTGCGGCGACGGTCACTATCACAATCATAGCGTTTTCGTCGTCCAGAAAGACAAAACCGGGCGGCAAGGATGAGACCTCGTCGACTTCGCAGACGCCCGTCACGACAACGACTCCGAGACAGACCGAGCCCCCTCAGACAACCGAAAAACCGGGTGACAATCCCGTCGTTGCAAAGCCCGACAAAATGCTTATTCCCGTCGCCGGCGGAACGATGCTCAAAGACTATTCGAGCGACGTTCCCGTGTGGTCGCTGACGATGGAGGACTACCGTATTCACGGCGGAATCGATATTGAGGCTGCCGTCGGCACGGCTGTGACTGCGTCCGCAGACGGCACGGTCACGCTCATTGAAGCCGATCCGATGATGGGTCAGACCGTAGAAATAACCCATTCGGAGGGTTGCAAAACTGTTTACAAAAATCTTTCGACGAAGATTCCCGAAGGACTTGCCACGGGCGCGAAGGTCAAGGCGGGGGATACAATCGGCTACGTCGGCGACACGTCGCTTATAGAAATTTCCGAGGATCCGCACCTGCATTTTGAAGTGTGGGTCGACGGTGTGACGGTAAACCCGCTTTCCTTTTTTGAGGTTGCCCAGAAGGATCCCTCTACCGACTTTGAGGACAAATAAAAACGAATAAGACAGATCAAGCGGACGCCGGATGACGGCGTCCGTTCTGTTTGTAAAAAAGAGGAATTTTCACAATGCGACGGTAATATAATATAATAAAGAAGGAAGGGCGGGGGACGGTGTTTGCGCAACTTTGCGAGGAATATAAGGGCAGAAGGGGAAAATTTTTTCCGCGACGCGTGAAAAAGAAGGTTATATTTTGTCATATTATCCTGAAAAAACAGATTTTTTTCAAAAATATTGACCGAATTTCAAGGACAATTCGCGGAGAACCCTTGACAAAATCGCAAAGAGATGATAAAATAGCACTAAACACAGTATCGAGTATTTTTCAGACGATATTCGGTGCGGTCAAAATTCTTTAATATATTAAAAGGAGATTTATTTCATGAAGAAAATTTTGTCACTTCTTCTCGTGGCAGTAATGGTCTTTGGTGTTATAGGTCTTGTAGGCTGTAGCGGCGACAAAGAAACAACAACTACAACCGAGGCTCCCGTAACAACAACGCCCGCGACAACAACATCAGCTGCACCGACAACAACCACGACAACAACTGCATCGGAAACCACGACAACAACGACGACAACCACGACAACAACGACAACAACCACAACAACATCCACAACAACAACTACAACAACAGAAGGAACGACAACAACAACGGCTATGGTTACAACAACCCTTCCCATGTTCGCTCGTTTCGACTTCGGTACGGATACAACCGCTCAGGACAATGGCGACACATCTCATGAGTGGCTCGTAAACAACCTTACATACAACGAAGAGTACCTCAAGGTTGAATTCCTTGAAGACTCCTGGAAGATTTATGCTCTTAAATCTTTCATTCTCGGTGAAACACCCACAGATGCTTATGCACTCTGCTTCGACAACATCAACGTTCTCGACTTCGATGTAGACCTTACATCCGGTTGGGGTAAATGGGAGAGATATCCTTCCCAGACGGGCTGGATTGGCAAGACATGGAAGGGCCTCCACCAGTACATGAAGATCCGTATAAAGAACACAACAAAGAACAACATGATCAGCTTCGGATTCAAGTGCAACGGCGGTTACTCCAAG
>DHMB01000066.1:0-3856 GCA_002405565.1 Clostridiales bacterium UBA4653 | reverse complement strand
CGCGGTTACTCCAAGACAACATGCGTAAGCAACATGTATCTCCAGGACGGTATCGACAAGCTCACAGCTGAAAAGGAAAGCAACGAGTGGAAGGTTTATTACTATGACGTTCCTATGTGCGCTCAGGCTTCTTCCAACGCTTACGGCGCAGGTAGAAACGCTCAGAAGTGCGACTCTTACTCTCAGTGGCTCAAAGAGAACGGAAACACAGGCGGCAGCAACGGTCTTAACTGGACACAGAACGCTACAGGTCTCCGTTTCAGCCTCCTCGGCGCTGAATACTACTACTACACATCTCTTCCCAGAGTTGCTGCTTGGTGCGACTCTCGTGCAAACATCAAGAGAGGTAACAGCATAGAAGTTGACTACATCGTATTCGGTTCTACAGTTGACCAGCTCTCCACATTCAAGAGCAAGATGGAGCTCGCTGAAACAAAATAATTGAATTTTGTTGAAATTAAACAACCTCCTTCGGGAGGTTGTTTTTTGTTTCCGCGTATAAATATTTTTGTTTTATGAAAGAATTTAATCAAAGCGATAGTATAAAAATCATCAAAAGAGTTGAGTTAATTATGACAAAAAACAGCGTGGATTTTTAGATGAATTGCTCAAAAAAAGAAAGTATTTCCTCTTTTCGATTGACAGATTTAATCAACAATGATATAATTATAAACAATGCGGAATACCGCAAAAAATAAACGCAAGGAGAAAACCCAATGAAAAAGCTTATTGCGCTTCTGATTGCCGCTATCATGGTGGTCGGCGTTATAGGACTTGTCGGCTGTAGCGGCGAAAAAGAAACAACAACTACAACCGAAGCTCCCGTAACAACGACTTCGACGACAACCGAAGCACCCACAACAACCACAACAACAGAAGAGACAACCACAACGACGACAACGGAAACAACTACAACTTCCGCTGCTCTCGTTACAACAACTCTTCCCATGTTTGCCCGTTTCGACTTCGGTACGGACACAACAGCTCAGGACAACGGCGAAACATCTCATGAATGGCTCGTCGGCGCCCTCACATACAACAAAGAACTCATCACAGTTGAGTTCCTTGAGGACTCCTGGAAGGTCACAGCCAACAAGGATTATGCGACAGACGACGTTTCCGATGGTTACGCTCTCTGCTTCGAAAGCATAATCGAGCTTGACTATGAAGACCTTATCCCCGGCTGGGGCACATGGGCAAGATATCCCGTTAACGAAAGCTATGTCGGCAATCCCGCATCATGGGAAGGCAAGCACCAGTATATGAAGATCCGTATAAAGAACAACACTATCAACAACATGATCAGCTTTGGTTATAAGGGCAACAACGGTTCTTTCGGTTCGACATTCTGCGTAAGCAACATGTATATGCAGGCTGGCGACGACAAGCTCACATGCACACCTTCTGAAGAATGGGCAGTTTATTACTATGACGTCGGCAAGTGCTGCCAGGTCTCTTCTTACGCTTACGGCGCAGGCAGAAACGACAACACAAGCGTTGGCGTTGCAACATCCTTCACAGAATGGGTTAAGCTCTATGGCCCGACAAACGCTTACAACGGTCTTAACTGGTCAACAGTAGGCGGCGCAAGTGCAGGTATCCGCTTCAACCTCCTCGGTGCTGAAAAGTATCACAGCAGAGTTCCCACATGGTGCGATTCCCGCGCAAACATCAAGAAGGGCGCAACTGTTGAAGTTGACTATATCATCTTCGGTTCCACAATCGAACAGCTCGAAACCTACAAGAGCAAGATGGAGCTCGCAGCGAAATAATCGGATAATTCCGGATGAAAACGGCAGGACGAAAAGTCCCGCCGTTTTTTATTGTCAAAAAGCAAAAAAAAGATTGTATTATTTTGTTATATATATATAAAATTATTATGTATCAATGAGATATCTATTGACAAAATAACAGCAGAATGATAAAATATAATAAACGCTCTATCGAAAAAATATCAGTACCGACTTGATTATTCTGAGCGACAAAAAAATCTAAAAAGGAGATAATATCTATGAAGAAAATTATCACACTTCTCTTAGCTGTTGCAATGCTTGCAGGCGTTATTATGCTCTCCGTTGCGTGCACGAAGGATCCCGGCGAAACAACTACGGATCCCGGCAAATCAACAGAAGGCACAACGACAACAGGCAATACAAACGGCACGACAACCAATCCCTCGGGTCAGACAACAACACAGCCTTCCGGTCAGACGACCAATCCTTCCGGCGAGACAACGACAAATCCCTCCGGCACGACAACGACTCCCGGCGGCGATGATCCCATCGTTGAATGGGACGGCAAAACAAAGCTTCCCGGCAAAGAAGACGTTGACTTCGGCGGCAGAACATTCTTCATCGCGTCATGCGACCAGAATGACGGATACGATACAACAAACGAGGTTTGGGTCGAAACCCTCACAAACGAAAGCTATAACGACTCCGTTTTCGAAAGAAACAAGATCATGCAGGAGCTTTACAACTGCACGATAAAGGTTGACCATAAGGGCGAAGACGGTTATGCTGCAGACTTTGCTTCCGGCGGCGGCAAGTATGTCGGAAACACATGGATGTATGATAAGCCGTTCACGGGCACGGGTTATTACAACGTTCTCAGCCTTCCTATCGACTTTACACAGGATTGGTGGGATCAGAACTATATAAATGACCTCAGCTATGACGGTAAGCTCTATTCCATAATCGGCGACTTTGCCCGCAAGGCAATGGAGTGTACATGGGTTATCACGTTCAATAAAACTGTTTACGAAAACAGCGGCATTGACGATGATATCTATCAGCTCGTAAAAGACAAAAAGTGGACTATGGACAAAATGCTCGAAATGAGCCAGAAAGTCCTCCGCGACGGCGACGGTAGCAACGATTATAAAGTCGGCACCGCTGCAGACTCCGACACAATCGGTTTTTCATCTTCCACATTCAGCTATCGTGCTTTCTTCTTCGGTTGCGGTGAAAGATACGTAACAAAGAACAGCTCCGAGAAGTTCAAGGTCGCTCTTACGGACGGCAAGGGTGCGGAAGTTATTGATAAGCTCATCAAGTTCTATGCGGACGATTCATATCAGAACGCAGGCTACACAACATATCAGGAATCGCTCAAAGCCGGTAAGCTGCTCTTCATGGGAGAAGTGCTTAACGCGCTTGTAAGATTCAAGGATGTCGAGGATCTCGAGGTAGGTGTTCTTCCTTTCCCGCTTTATGATGAAAATCAGGAAAGATATTATCTCCATGTAAATAACCACCTCCCCGCATACGGAATTCCGACATCGTTCTCCGATACGGAAGTTCTCGGTGACTTCTGGACGCTCTATGCGGCTCATTCCAGATACACAGTCCGTAAGGCATTTGTTGACTCCTGCAAGTATGTATGGACGAGCGACGAAGAAAACGGCGAGATGATGGATATAATCCTTGACTCCCGTATTTACGACCCGGGCTACAACTGGAACCTTGCTTCCAGCTTTGATACAGTTCTCGTATCCATGGTTGAAAGCGCAGATAACCGTTTTGCAGGATATGCAAACAAGCAGGTCAGAAGCATTGAAGCTAACATCAATGCGTATGATGCATTGATAAACGAGCTTGAAGGCTAACCTACTTTTCTTCGACCGTACTTTTCTTTGAAAAGAAAAGTAGGCAAAAGAAACTTCAGTAATTGTATTGTTCATATTTTTTAAGTAAGAAAACAGAGATGATTTTTCATCTCTGTTTTTGATTTGACCGCACTTTTCTTTGAAAAGAAAAGTGGGCAAAAGAAGCTTTAGTAACTATTTTGCGCAAATATTATATTTTCATAAAAAGGGGCGGTTTGCTTCCTTCTCATAAGGATGAATTATGAGAAA
>DHMB01000163.1 GCA_002405565.1 Clostridiales bacterium UBA4653 | reverse complement strand
TTATATGCCATGCCGAGCGTGTCGCCTCGTAAATGCCGCCCCTTTCGTCAATGGTTTTTTGCTTTATTTTTATTATCATATAATTTATATCGTCCGGCTCGTCATAAGGCTTTGCCGAATATCTTTCCTCAAGAGTTATCGCGTTCGCGACGCCACGGTCAAAATCATATCCGCCCTGAATATTTGAAAGCCCGTCGTAGCAGTCCATAACGGCGCTTTCAACTATAAGCGCTTCCTTTTCCGTAAGCCCGTGATGGTGAATCACGTGCAGAACGTCAAGCCCTGCGAGCTTTATTTCTTTTATAATTTTATATTTCAGATTTTCCTCGGACGAATTTTCTTTTAGCGCGCATTTTATATGCTCAAACACCCTGTTTCCTTTTCCCTTGCCGACATAAAATGTCCGCCCGTTTCTTGGGTCTATAAGGCGATAAACATAATATCCGAGCCGCTCTGCGGTCTCATCGCTGAACTTCGTTATTTCCTTCATAATCTGCCTCCGCTATAAAAATCAAAGGACGGTCGCTTTTATGTTTATCTTATTCTTGTTCCGCCGATTGTGTATATTTCACTGCCGGAATATGTAACCCGATTTCCGCCGACACTGTAAAGCCTTCCGCCTGAAAACTCTATTCTCTCGTTGCCGACTTTATAGAGCTTTCCGCCGCTATATTCGACGCGTCTGTCTCCGATTTTATAAAGTTTTCCGCCATTGTATTGTGCGCGTTCACCATAATATTTTACCAATGCTTCTTCAACTGTCATATTTTGTACCTTCCTATTTCTTGAAAATGCAACCGTCCTTTATATACATTATAGCCCGTTTACGGGCAATTGTCAACAAAAATTATTCTGTCTATAATATTTGTATAAAATATGTTTCAGGATATCTTATTATGATAGTTTATGATAAGCTCTGGAAGACCATGCAGGCAAAGGGCGTTTCACAATATAAGCTCATCCGTACTTACGGAATAAGCACGGGACAGCTTGACAGACTGAGAAAAAACGATAACGTCAGCACTTACACTCTGAACTCACTTTGCAGAATACTCGACTGCTCCCTTTCCGATATTGCGGAATACGTTCCGGACGACAAAAACATTGAAACCGATAAATAACACAACGCAAAAATCCCGCTCTCGCGGGATTTTTTTGTTTATCCGGACTATCTTCTTCCGCAGCCGCAACCGCCGCCGTCAGGCTTTTCGGCTCTGTCCATATCGGAGAGAGCGGGCGGATAAAACTCGTCGACGGGAAACGCCATGTGCTTGAACATGCTGCACGGGTCATCCGCTTCGGGAGAGATACATTCCTTTTCGGGAACGGTGTATTCCGTTCCGTTCATGAGATACTGCGCGGGGCGCTCGATTCTTATCACAGAGAAGAATCCGAGCGAAACAAGCAGGTATTTTCCTGCGGGGTCGGCGCAGAGTCTGCCGTCGAAAACGGCGCGGACTGCCTCGGGCAGGTCGCTGTCGCAGAGGCAATTGCGGAAGTTCTGGCAACGGCAAGCCTCAACAATCTTCGTGTTAAGTACTATCGGGTCGACGACTTCAAGAACCGCTGTCGGAAGGTTGCTTGTGGCATTGCACTCGCTGCCTCCGCCACAGAAGCCGGAGCTGTCCGCCGCACTCTTGAAAATGCTGACGTTACCTTCGCTACCGTAAAGAATGACCTTCTTTTCGACCATGCAAAGTCCGTCCGCTTCCTGTGAGCGACCGAGTCCGACGCAGATTTCGCAGTTGACTTTTACATACATTTTCACCGTCACCTGATAGAAGCCGCGGTTGAACGGTACGGGGTCGACGCTCATATCCGCCGCAATGACGTGCGCGCTCTTCGTTCTGACATTGCCTCCGCGTTCAACGGCGTCCCTGCCGCAGTCCGTGAGATAAACGACTACGTCCTCAAAGCAGTCCTTGTCGCGGCAACTATCCAGAATTCTGTTGGTATCTATATAAACCGTGTCACGTCCCGCACAGGGGAGCGACATATTTCTGTTATCAGCCATAATAAATAATTTCCTCCAAAATAATTATTCGGGCAGAGAGAATATATCATCATTCCCTCCTGCTATATTTTATGCGGATGAAGCGATTTGGTGATTTGTGTCGCAAAAAAGGATGTATACCGTTATTATGCCGAAAATCGCCCGCTACGTTTGTTCAAGATGACGGTACGTCCCCGAAAAAATCTTTTCTGATTGACTTTTATTTTTTATTAAGATATAATTAAATAAACACAAATATATCGCACATAAGGGGTGACAAAATGTTGAAAATGCTCAAAGGCGTTCATGTCCCGCACAGGAAAAACACATATCTTTCCTCCCCCGCGGAAATGCCGTCTCCGAAAAGCGTAACTCTTCTCTGCTCCATGCATATAGGAAAGCCCGCCGTGCCAGTTGTCAAAATTGGCGACAGGGTTCTGGTCGGTCAGCTTGTTGCAGAGCAAAACGGATTCATCTCCTCCCCCGTGCACGCAAGCGTATCGGGGACTGTGAAAAAAATCGAAGACGTTCTGACTTCGTCCGGAGCATATGTTCCGGCAATAACAATAGAATCGGACGGGCTTATGGAAAGGCACGAAAGCGTCACACCGCCCGTCATAAACACAAGAGAAGACTTTATCTCGGCTGTCCGTGCAAGCGGTATCGTCGGACTCGGCGGCGCCGGCTTTCCGACTTACGTCAAGCTCGACGCAAAGGAAGGAGTCGATACGCTTATCATAAACGGAGCGGAATGTGAGCCTTATATCACAAGCGACAGCGTCACCCTGCTCTCAAAAGGTGAAGATATTGTCGAGGCAATCGGGCTGATGAAAAAATTCATCGGCATAAAAAAGGTCATCATCGGCATTGAGAAAAATAAAAAAGAAGCCATTCTGAATATGAAAAAGCTGACGTCGGGCGACGACAGTATAACCGTAAAGGCTCTGCCCTCCTCATATCCGCAGGGCGCGGAAAAGGTGCTGATATACAACACGACCGGGAAGGTCGTTCCCGCGGGCAAGCTGCCGGCGGACGTCGGGTGTATCGTCTGCAACTGCACAACGGCGGCAGAGATTGCGGATTATATAAAAACAGGTATGCCGCTTATCAGAAAATGCGTAACAGTCGACGGCGGAGCCGTAAAAAGCCCGCAAAACGTGATTGTTCCCATCGGCACATCCCTTGCGGACGTTTTTGAATTCTGCGGCGGCTTTTCGGAAGAGCCGGAAAAAATTCTTTATGGCGGCCCGATGATGGGAATTTCCGTTCCGTCTGCGGACGCTCCCATCCTGAAAAACACAAACGCAATTCTTGCCTTCGGCAAAGCGGAAGCAACCGCTCCGAGAACAACGGCTTGTATTCATTGCGGAAGGTGTGTAAATCATTGCCCGCTCGGTCTCGTACCGACGGAAATCGAAAAGGCGTATAAAGCGGGAAACGGCGAGCAGCTCGAAAAATTGCAGGTCAATCTCTGCATGGAGTGCGGCTGTTGCTCATATATCTGCCCCGCAAAACGCCCCCTCGTTCAGACAAACAAGCTTGCAAAGGCGACTTTGCGTGACTACATTGCAAAGAAACAGGCAAAAGCAAAGGAGGAAAGCGGAAAATGAACAAGCTGAAAGTATCCGTTTCGCCCCATATTCACAGCCGCGTGACAACACAGAAGATAATGCTGGACGTGATAATCGCGCTTGTTCCGGCGGCGGCTGCGGGCTGTATCATATTCGGAATAAGGTCGCTTTTCGTTATGCTGACAAGCGTTGCGGCGGCTGTCATTGCCGAGCTCCTCTTCTGTCTTGCCTGCAAACGGGAGATTACAATCTACGATCTCAGCGCAGTCGTATCAGGCCTTATCCTTGCGCTCAGCCTCCCTGTGACAATGCCGCTATGGCAGGTTGCAGTCGGTGCGGTATTTGCGATAATCATCGTCAAATGCATATTCGGCGGTATCGGGCAGAACTTTGCAAATCCCGCCGTAACGGCAAGAGTATTTATGATAATCGCCTTTTCAAAGACCGTCGCGGCGCCCGCAATGCCAAATGGCGCAGACGCCGTTTCCTCCGCAACTCCGCTCGTAATCCTTGAAGGAACGGCAGAGGGCGAGCTTCCCTCGATTCTCGATATGCTCATCGGCAAAAGAGCAGGCGCCATCGGCGAAACGTGTGTGATTGCGCTCGTAATCGGCGGAATTTATCTCATGATAAAGCGCGTTATCAGCTGGCATACGCCGGTTGCGTTTATAGCGTCGACCTTCGTGTTTATACTCATTTTCACAGGCGACCCAAAAACCGCTCTTTATCATACCCTCCTCGGCGGACTTTTCATCGGCGCAATCTTCATGGCAACAGACTATTCCACAACTCCGACAAACACCCTCGGTAAGGTCGTGTTCGGCATAGGCGCAGGCTTTATAACGTCCGTCATACGCATATGGGGTTCCCTTCCCGAAGGCGTTTCATATGCAATTCTCCTTATGAACATTCTCACCCCTTATATCGAAAAGCTGACAAGAAAAAAGCCCTTGGGAGGTGAAAAGGCATGAAAGACTCCGTAAAGAGCGTAATAGTATTGCTTGCAATATGTCTCGTTGCCTCCGCAATTCTTGCGGCTGTCAACTCGTTTACGGCGCCGCTCATCGAAAAGAGCGAAAACGAAAAGGTTGAAAAGTCGCTCCTCGTCGTAATGCCGGACGGAAAGAACTTCAAAGAGCTTGACGCTATCCCCGAAGGCGCTTCGGACACCGTCAGACAGATTTATTCCGAGGACGGCGGCGGCTACGTTTTCAAGCTCGTCACAACCGGCTATTCCGCAGGGCTCACGATAATGTGCGGAATTGATTCAAACGGGAAAATCACGGGCGCGACGTGCGTTTCAAGCGGCGAAACGCTCGGAAACGAAAAAACCTACGGAGAGCTTTTCCTCGGCGCGGACAAAAGCACTGTCGATTCGGTCGATTCCGTTTCCGGAGCAACAAAAACAACGGCAAATTATAAAAAGGCGCTGAAGGACGCGCTCTCCGCGTTCGACATACTGAAAGGAGCGGCAAAATGAAAAAGAACAAACTCTCGATTTTCCTTGCCGGACTTCTTCGCGAAAACCCGGTGTTTGTGCTCGTGCTCGGCACCTGCCCGACCCTCGCAACAACAAAAAGCGTCATCGGTGCGGTCAGTATGGGACTTGCCGCAACGGCTGTTCTCATCTGCTCCAATATGGCTATCTCGGCAATGAGAAAGATCATTCCGGACAAAGTCAGAATTCCTTGCTATATCGTCATAATCGCCGCTTTTGTTACGGTTGTCTCAATGCTGATGAACGCATTCCTGCCGGAGCTTTATGACCTGCTCGGAATATACCTTGCGCTCATAGTCGTAAACTGCATTATTCTCGGCAGGGCGGAAATGTTTGCAAGAGAGCATACCGTCGGCGAATCGGCGCTGGACGGCGCGGGAATGGGGCTCGGATTTACCCTCGCCCTGCTCGTTATGTCATCGATAAGAGAAATAATCGGCTCGGGAACCTGGGCGGGAATGAAAATACCCGTCATATCCGATTATTCGATTCCGATATTGACAATGGCTCCCGGAGGCTTCCTCGTTTTCGGAATTCTCATTGCCGTTGTCAACAAAATCACAAAAGGCAAAGCCATAAAGAAGAAAGATTTCGGCTGCGAGGGTTGCCCTTCCGCCGCCGTCTGCACGCATTCTTCATGTGACGGAAAGGAGAAAGACAATGTTTAAGACGCTCATCGTCATCCTTATGTCAAGCGTACTTGTCAACAACTACGTTCTCTCCAAATTTCTCGGCATATGTCCGTTTCTCGGCGTTTCGAAAAAGCTCGATCAGGCAACGGGCATGGGGCTTTCCGTCATCTTTGTTATGCTCGTTTCGACAGCTGTCACTTATCCGATACAAAAATTCGTTCTCGACCGTCTCGGTCTTGGATATCTGCAAACAATAGTTTTCATTCTCGTTATTGCGGCGCTCGTTCAGTTTATTGAAATCGTGCTGAAAAAGTTTATTCCCTCGCTTCACAGAAGTCTCGGAATATATCTCCCGCTCATAACGACAAACTGCGCCGTCCTCGGCGTCACGATTCAGAACATCTCGGACGGATATAATTTCGTTGAGTCAATGGTAAGTTCTCTTGGCTGCGGGCTTGGATTTCTGCTCGCGATGGTGCTCTTCTCCGGCGTTCGTTCACGTATTGAAAACTGTGACGCGCCCGAGTGCTTCAAGGGCTTGCCCGCGACACTCATCGCCGCTTCGATCGTTTCCCTTTCCTTCTTCGGGTTTGCGGGAATAGTCGAAAATCTCTTTGCCTGAAAGGAGACTGCCATGCTTTACAATATTCTTATAGCCGTTGCCGTCGTTTCGGGAATCGGGCTTATATGCGGAATCGTGCTTGCGCTTGCCTCTCATTTTATGGCTGTAAAAGTCGACGAAAAGAAAGAAAATATCCGCGCGTGCCTGCCGGGCGTCAACTGCGGCGCCTGCGGATACACAGGCTGTGACGGTTATGCGGCGGCTCTTGCGAAGGGCGAAGCGGAAATCAACCTCTGTGTTCCCGGCGCGGACGCAGTTGCCAGAAAACTTGCAGAAGTTCTCGGAGTCGAATTTGCGGACGTTATCGAAAAAGTCGCGATAGTCCATTGCGGCGGCGACTGCAAGTCGACGGAAAGAAAAGAAATCTATGAAGGCATTGAAACCTGCGCGGCAGCAAATCTGCTCCATGGCGGGACGGGAAAATGCTCATTCGGCTGCCTCGGCTACGGTGACTGCAAAGCCGTCTGCAAGAGCGACGCAATCTGTATTGAGGACGGTATCGCCCATGTCAGCACGTCTCTTTGCATAGGCTGCGGAATGTGCGTCCGCGCCTGCCCGAAGCATATAATATCGCTCGTGCCGGACGTAGTTCAGACGATTGTTTTCTGCTCAAACAAAGAGAAAGGCGCGACCGTCCGCAAGGAATGTGTCAGCGGCTGTATCGCCTGCAAAAAGTGCGAAAAGCTCTGCCCGGAGCACGCAATAACCGTAAACGGCAATCTTGCCGAAGTAGACGCTGAAAAGTGTACGGGGTGCGGCGTCTGCGCCGACAACTGCCCCGTCGGCTGCATAAAAGTCGGTTCCTTCCTCGGAGCTCACAAATAAAAAAATGCCCGCACGGCTGTGCGGGCAAATCTGTAAAATCATGAAAAACAAGAAATTAAGAAACGATATTATCCTCATCTGCGCAATTCTCCTCGCGGCGGCAATGCTTTCCCTGCTCCTTTTCGCTTTCCGCAAAGAGGGCGAGTATGTCTCCGTCGTGCAAAACGGCAAGGAGGTCGCGCGGTATTCCCTTTCGGAAAATGTGACGGTCACCCTTGAAAACGGCGGGACAAACGTCCTCGTCATTGAAAACGGCTATGCCTTCATTTCGGACGCCTCGTGTCCTGATAAAATCTGCGTTCACCACAGAAAAATTCACTGTACCGGCGAGGCGATAACCTGTCTGCCGAACAAGACCGTTATAAAAATCGTTTCGGGCGAGGGGGTGGACGCGGTATCATGAAACCAAATACGAAAAAGCTCGCGCTCATCGGGGTTCTGGCGGCTGTGGCAATGATACTTTCGTATATAGAAGCTCTCCTCCCGCCGTTATACTCCGCCGTCCCCGGAATAAAGCTCGGCCTTGCAAACATCGCCGTAATATTCGCGCTTTATTCGGTCGACCTAAAAAGCGCCGCACTTATTTCCGCCATAAAAGTTTTTCTTTCAGCCCTGCTCTTCGGCTCCGTGACGTCATTTATATACAGTTTTTCGGGAGCCGTTTTGAGTCTTGCCGTGATGGCGCTGATGAAAAAGTCGACGTTGTTTTCGCCGGTCGGGGTCAGCGTTGCGGGCGCGGTCATGCATAATGTCGGGCAGGTTCTCTGCGCGATAGTCATCCTCGGCACGGCTGAAATAGGCTATTATCTGACCTTCCTCTCCGTCTCCGCCGTCGTCTCCGGTGTGCTCGTCGGACTCATCTCGGCACTTCTGATAAAGAAGCTGAAAGCGCCGAAGCCGCAATAATATAACATTTTTCAATAAAAAAGCACCCTTCCGAGGGTGCTTTTTGTTTACTGTTCATCGAGCTTTTTGCGGATTTCTTCCGTCGCTTTTTCGGTAGCTTTTCTCTGCCGACGCGCTTCGGCTTCCATTCTTTCGGCTGACCTTCTCTGTTGTTCTGCAGCATTTTCGGCAACCCGTCTTTGACGTGCCGCCTCGCTTGCCGCTTGCTCCGCCGCCTCTCTTTGACGCTGTGAGTTTTGAGTCTGCATTCTCGCATAATTTTCCATCGCGACGTTGTGCAGAATTTCACGTTTCTCGCTCTCATAGAGGTTTA
>DHMB01000010.1:11379-14423 GCA_002405565.1 Clostridiales bacterium UBA4653 | reverse complement strand
TAAACTTCACAAATAAGATCTGGAACGCCGCCCGCTTTGCCCTCATGAACATTCCGGACGAGCTCACAGACACTTCTCTCCCCTCTGCCGACAAGCTCGGAATTGAGGATAAATGGATACTTACGAGGCTCTCCGAGCTTACTGGTGAAGTTTGTGAAAACCTTGATAAATATGAGCTTGGTATCGCGCTCGGCAAGCTCTATGATTTCTTCTGGGGCACCTTCTGCGATTGGTATGTTGAGCTTATCAAGCCCCGCCTGTTCGATAAAGAAGGCTCATCCCATACAGACGCTTGCCGCGTCATTTCCTTCGTTCTCCGCACGCTCACAGAGCTTCTCCACCCGTTCATGCCGTTCATAACGGAAACAATCTGGCAACAGCTCCCGCACGAAGGCGAAAGCATTGTTATAACAAGCTATCCGAAGGCTGAAAACATCCCGACATTTGCTTCCGACGCAGACAGCATGGAGCTGATCATTTCCGCTGTCAAGGCTGTCAGAGCACGCCGCGCGGAAATGAATGTTCCGCCGTCCAGAAAAGCAAAGATGATAATCGTTTCGGACGAAAAAAATGTATTCAACCCCTCCGCCTCCGCTTTCTTTGAAAAGCTCGCGCAGGCTTCCGGCGTTGAATATGCAGACGACTTCCACGACGATACGGCTATTGCAATAGTTTCCGAAAAGGCGAAGATATTCATCCCGCTTGCGGAAATGGTTGATATAGAAGCGGAAATTGCACGTCTCTCCGCGGAAGAAAAGAAGTTTGAAGGCGAGATTGCCCGCATAGACGCAAAGCTCTCAAACGAAGGCTTCGTTGCAAAGGCGCCTGCCGCCGTTGTTGACGCGGAACGCGCAAAACGCAAGAGCTATGAGGAAAAACTGGCTTCCGTCAGAGCGTCGATTGAAAAATATAAAAACTGAGTGAGAAAAAATCTTCATATTTCCGACTAATTCATAGAAGCAGGTCAAAAATACTCTTTGAAAGGCGGTTTTACAAATGAAGAAACTTTCGGCACTCATTATCGCACTCTTTGTTGTTGCGGCGTTACTTTGCTCATGCGCAAGCAACTCAAAAGCGGACAGCGTTCCCGGAAACGGCAACTACTCCGGCGGAAGCGGATATTATGATGAAATCAGCTCCGATCCGCCAAAGCAGGACGATCAAAAAGATCCTTCGTCTCCGGAGCAGAAGCTCATCAAAAGATATCGCGTAACCCTTGAAACGACCGAATATGACAGGACAAGATCTGAAATATCGGCTCTTGTTGAAGGCTACGGCGGATATTTCTCCTCTTCAAGCGAAAACGGCGGTAACACTTCCGGCGGAAGGCGCTCGTCACGCTACGGAGAATTCACAATCCGTGTTCCGGCGGAAAAGCTCGACGAATTTATTTCCGAGCTCGGCGGAAAAGGCAATGTCATCTCCTCAAATCTTACAACAGACGATGTTACGGAATCTTATTATTCATATCAGTCCCGTCTTAACGCGCTTGCGCTTCAGGAACAGAGAATTCTTGATATGATGGAAAAAGCGGACTCCCTCGATTATCTGATAAAGCTGGAAGATAAGCTCTCGCAGATCCGCTCGGAAATAAACGAGCTCAATTATCAGCTTAAATATTACGATAAATCAGTTGACTATTCGTATGTTACGGTGAACCTCCGCGAGGTAATCGAATATACGGAAGAGCCCGAAAACAATTTCATTTCACGTCTCGGCAACGCCGTAAAAAACACGTTCGTTGTGTTCGGCGAAGTCCTCGGAGAAATTCTGATAGGAATTGTATGGATTCTTCCCTTCGCACTTGCGGCAGGAGCCGTTGCTTTAATAATTGTAATCTCCGTTAAATGCAGAAAAAAGAAAAAGCTGTCCGAAAAGGCAGAGGACGCAGAACAGAAATAAACCCCTAAAATGACTCGCACATGCGGGTCATTTTTTTATTTTCCGAAATAATATTTATTTTTCTTTCGACACCTTACTTTGACAAAATCCGCGCGCATAAAATGCTATCATTACTAAAAAGACAAGCTTCAATCGAAAGGAGTTTTCAATGGAAAATCTTATACTCGATTTCTCGGGCGATACGCTCACGGCGGTTCTGATGGGAGATATGGATCATCACGGCGTGGCAAGCGTTCGAACGCAGATAGACGACGCAATGTTCCGCCTTATGCCGAGGGTTCTCTGCATAGAGCTTTCGGGCGTGGAATTTATGGACAGCTCGGGGCTCGGACTGATACTCGGCAGGTATCAGAAGGCAAATGACCTCGGAATTGAGGTAATGCTTTCAAATCCATCGCCGAGGACGGAAAGACTGATCGTTATGACCGGAATTGACAAAATGATCAAAATCAAAGAAAAGGAGGCATAAAGCCGTGAAAAGAACGCTTACAAATGAAATTAAATGCAGTTTTCTTTCGCTTTCGCAAAACGAGGCACTCGCGCGAGGTATAATTTCTTCATTTCTCCTTCCGCTCGACCCCGACATTGAAGAGCTCGCCGACCTGCGCTGCGCAGTTTCGGAGGCGGTTACGAATTGCATAGTCCATGCATACGCCGGCACCGTCGGAACGATCATCCTCTCCGCAAGAGCATACGGCGACAGAACCGTTAAAATAACTGTATCGGACAAGGGTTGCGGGATTGCCGACGTCGCGAAAGCGCGTCAACCGCTTTATACGACCCTTCCCGGCGAGGATCGCTGCGGAATGGGATTTTCCAGTATGGAAAGCTTTTCGGACAGGCTGACTGTGACTTCCGCAACCGGTAAAGGGACAAAAGTCATAATGACGAGAAGGCTCTCATCCCCCACTACATAAAAGGCGGAGCTCCGCCTCAGAATAAGGGGGTAATATATATGACCGATTTTGACACTGCCGCACAGGACGGAAATCTTGATCTGATATCTCTCGCCCAGTCGGGAGACAGGGACGCGCTTGAAAAGCTGATAACGCAGAACATGGGGCTCGTCAAAAACATTGCAAGACGTTTCATGGGAAGAGGCACGGAATATGAGGATCTCGTCCAGATAGGTTCAATAGGCA
>DHMB01000010.1:5845-11349 GCA_002405565.1 Clostridiales bacterium UBA4653 | reverse complement strand
GGCAATAGGCATGATAAAAGCGGCAAAGAGCTTTGACCATAGCTACGGAACGGTATTCTCAACATATGCAGTGCCGCTCATTATAGGCGAAATAAGGCGTTTTCTTCGCGATGACGGGATGATAAAGGTCAGTCGCGACATCCGCAAGCGAGGAACGGAAATAATGCGGGAAAAGGAGGCTTTTGCCGCCGAGCACGGCAGAGAGCCGAAAATATCCGAGCTTTGCGAGCTCATAGGCGCGACGTCCGAAGAAATCGTTTACGCGCTTGACGCAGTCTGCCCCGTGTATTCGATAAACGAAACGCTCGGTAGCGGCGATGATGACGGTGCAACCCTTGAAAGTTTCATTTCATCGGACAGCGACGAAATTGAAAAAACAACAGACCGCCTTGCGCTGATAGGAGCGGTCGAAGGGCTTGACGATATGAGCAAAAATATCATCCGTCTGCGATTTTTCCGCGAGCTTTCCCAGCAACAAACGGCAAAAATACTCGGGCTTACCCAGGTCAAAGTATCGCGCGAAGAAAAAAAGATATTTGAAAAGCTCCGCAAACAGCTGTAAACCACAGGTTTATTGACAAACCGACTGCAATATGATATCATTAAACCATCGCGGGACGCCGTGAAATAAATTATAAAAGGAGGCGGTTTGATGTTTGGTTTTCAGAATTGCCGGATATTTTTCCGCCGTGTTTTCACTCGATAAACGGGCGGACTTTTTCCGGTAAAAAAGGACGTCACGGCTTTTGTCGTGACGTCCTGAAGACATTTATCGGAGGAAAACTTATTTTGAATTTGGCTTATATCATCGGAGAAAACATCCGCAGATGTCGGAGCGCGGTTTCGCTCTCTCAGTCTCAGCTTGCGGAGGCGCTTTGCGTTTCGCCGCAGGCAATCTCAAAATGGGAAAGAGGACTTTGCTGTCCGGACATTTCCCTTCTTCCATTGCTCGCCTCGCTTTTTTCAAAAAGCATTGACGAGTTTTTCCAAGATATTCGGGCATAAAAATGTGCATATCGGGCTTTGCGGCTCGATATGCACGTTTTTTATTATAATAACGCTTCCCTGTTTGTGCAATAAAAAATGTCGCTTTTTCCGGCTATCCTCCGACAGAACTCTTCAAAAGCGTCCCAGCCGTCGTTTATATCAAACTCATATGAATGACCCCAGATGTAAAGCAGCTTCGGTTCATCCGTTTCAAGACGGAGAAATTCCTCGCCGAGCCTTATCATCTCATCCCATTCTCCGTGATGATGAACCGTCGGCGAAAGCATATAAAGATTTTCGGGAAGACCGAAACCGTGACTTGAATAAACCGTCCTTGCATATTTTATTCCGGTACGCTTTCTTATTATTTCCGCCGTTCTCTCATCGCAGTTCTTGCCGCCGCCCGGATACGCCATGCCGACCACTTCATAGCCTGCGATTTCGGAAAGTGCCAGCCTGTCATCCTCAACCTGACGCACTATTTCTTCGTCCGAAAGCGAAGGAAGCGACGGATGAGTCAGCGTGTGCGCGGCAATCTCATGATTTTTATAGATCTCCCTCACCTCGCACGCACGCGGCTTGCAATGCGCAACCGTCACGCCCTCGCGTACAAGAGAATTTGCCGTTCCGAGGAAACCGGAATTGAGGTTGAATGTCGCTTTCAGCCCGTATTTATCGAATATTTTTATAAGACGTCTGTCCTGCGTCACGCCGTCATCATAACTGAACGTTATGGCTTTTTTCATTCCGTTCCACATTTCTTTTTCCTCGATTTTTCATAAACACTGTAAATGATGAACACAAATATCGCGCCGGCAAGCGCGCCGGATGAGTCGATGAGAACGTCTGTGAAAAGTCCGCTCCTGCCTGGGACAAAAAGCTGATGAATCTCGTCGCTTGCGGCATAAATGGCGCCGGCGCCGAATGAAAGTCCGAGCGCGAGCGGTCGGCTTATGTCAAATGTCAATGCAAACACGGCGAAAATTCCGCAAAGCACGAAATATTCGGCAAAGTGCGCCGCCTTGCGGACAAATCTGCCGATTTGTTCGACCTTTTCTGCCTTTTCTCCGTCATCAAGATCGGAAAATTTCGGGTCTGTCCTGTCAAGAACCGTTTCCGTTATATTACCGCTGAGCGATGACGACTCTTCTCCGCTCTGCGCCGACATGCAGAAAATCGTTATCATCATTATAACAGCCGCAACCGCCGAAAAAAGCCTGACTCTTATTCTTGCTTTCAAGTCCGCACCTCCCTTGTGACATTACGCTTATAAATATATCATAAAAAGCACCTTTTGTGAACGGAAAAAATTATATTTTTAATTTTATATACAACCTGTTAATAATTGAGTGGTAAAGTAATACTATTAAACGAAAATTGAGGTGATGATTTTTGCTCACTCTGAAAGGAATTAAAAAGGACTATTACGTCGGCGATGTTGCCGTCCCTGCGCTCCGCGGGATTGACATCAGCTTCCGCGAAAATGAGTTTGTCGCAATTCTTGGTCAGTCCGGTTGCGGAAAAACGACCCTGCTGAACATTATCGGCGGGCTTGACAGATATTCGGACGGCGATCTTGAAATCAACGGCGTTTCAACGAAAAAATACAAGGATAAGGACTGGGATCGTTATCGAAATCATTCAATCGGATTTGTATTCCAGTCATACAATCTTATCCCCCATCAGACGGTGCTTGCAAACGTTGAGCTTGCACTGACGATATCCGGTGTTTCCAAGGCGGAAAGACGACGCAGAGCGACAGAAGCGCTGACAAGGGTCGGACTCGGCGATCAGATAAAGAAGAAACCGAACCAGATGTCCGGCGGTCAGGTGCAGAGAGTCGCTATCGCGCGTGCGCTTGTAAACGATCCGGATATTCTCCTTGCCGACGAGCCAACGGGTGCACTTGATACTGAAACAAGCGTTGCCGTCATGGAGATTCTGAAAGAAGTCGCAAAAGACAAGCTCGTCATAATGGTAACTCACAACCCCGATCTTGCCGAAAAATATGCAACCCGCACGGTTCGCCTGCTGGATGGAAAGATCGTTTCAGACTCAATGCCGTTTGTCCCGAGCGAAAAGGACAAAGCAATAGCCGAGGAGCGAAGTGCCGCCGAAAAGAAAAAAGGCAAACGACAGATGTCATTTGCGACGGCAACCGCCCTTTCCTTCAACAACCTTAAAACCAAAAAAGGCAGAACGATTTTGACCTCGTTTGCCGGCAGTATCGGCATTATAGGTATTGCGCTGATAATGGCGGTTTCAAGCGGCTTCAAAAGCTATATAAACACCGTCCAGGCTGACACGCTTTCATCATACCCGTTGAGTATAACCCGCGAATCGATGGATATATCCTCGCTCATGGCGTCAATGATGAGCGGAAAATCAAACGGCGGAGATCATTTGCTTGATAAGATTTATTCCCGCGAAGTGCTCGGAGAAATGCTCGCAACGATGTCATCCGGAACAAAGACAAGCGAGCTTTCCGGATTCAAAAAGTATCTTGACAGCGGCGAAAGCGGTATTGAACAGTATATAAACGGAATTCAGTACGGTTACGGCGTAACGCCCAAGATATATTCGATCGGCGAGGACGGAAAGCTGCTCCGCGTAAACCCCGGAACCGTCATGGAGACGCTTTACGGCAGCGCATATGCGCAGATGTCGGAATCTTATTCGGGAATGAATTCATCCATGGTATGGTCGGAAATACTCGACAACAGAGACTTTGTTCAGTCGCAGTATGATGTTCTTGCCGGCGAATGGCCAGAAAAAGATGACTACACAAAGCTCGTGCTCGTCGTTGACAAAAACAACGAAATAAGCGACTTTGCCCTCTATTCCCTCGGCTTACGCAACCAGAACGATCTTGAAGATATGAAAATCAAGATAATGGAGCACAAGCCCATTGAAACCGAGCAGACGACCTACACATATGACGAAATCCTCGCGCTTGAATATAATCTGATAAACGATACAGACCTCTGGAGCTATGATGAAAAAACAGGCACATGGGTCGACAGAAGCGAGGATAACGAATATCTGAAATCGGTGGTCGAAAACGGCGAAACGCTGAAAGTAGCTTGCATTGTCCGTCCGACCCAGAACGCGTCCGCAACGTCAATAAGCGGCACGATTGGTTATTCCTCGGCGCTTACAAAGCACGTCATTGAAAAAACAAACGATTCGGAAATCGTAAAAGCCCAGCTTGCGGACGAAACGACAGACATCTTCACAGGCCTCAAATTTGAAACCGCGGAAAAGAAAGAAATCACAATGGATGACGTAAACGCTTACATTGCGACGCTCCCCGCGGAAGAACAGGCACAGATGAAAGCATATATCGCGAGCATGAGCGAGGAAGCCGTCATAAAGATGTTTGAAGGAAAGCTCCTCGGACAGACCTCAAAGGCAACTCTTTCCGGAAACCTTGAAAAACTCGGTGTGAAGGATCTTGAAAACCCCGAAACGATAAACATTTATCCTGTCGATTTTGAATCGAAGGACAATGTAAAAGATGTCATCTCCGCATATAATGAGAAGGTCAAAGCGGCAGGCGAAAGCGAAAAGGTCATCAGTTATTCGGATTATGTCGGTATTCTGCTCTCATCCGTTACAAAAATTATAGATACGATTACCTATGTGCTCATTGCCTTCGTTGCAATTTCGCTCGTCGTTTCATCTATAATGATCGGAATAATCACTTATATTTCCGTTCTCGAAAGAACAAAAGAAATCGGAATTCTCCGTTCGATAGGCGCGTCGAAGAAGGACGTTTCAAGAGTGTTCAATGCGGAAACGTTTATTATCGGGCTTATTTCGGGCGCGATGGGTATCGGTATCACCCTGCTGATATTGCTCCCCGTAAACCTTATCTTAAACTCCCTGACGGGAATTGCGTCAATAGCGGCTCTGCCGCCTGTCGGCGCCGCCGTGCTGATAGCTCTCAGCACATTGCTCACGGTCATCGCAGGACTGTTCCCTGCAAAGATCGCTTCAAAGAAAGACCCTGTTATAGCGCTCAGAACAGAATAATTCAAAACCGGATTCCCCCGTATTATCGGGGGAATTTTGTTTTTGAAAAACTTTTGACTATGTTTTTCAGGCAATAAAAAAATCCCGCTTAAAGCGGGATTTTTTATTGTTTATGTTTTATTTCTGCGAACCGATTGAAGCCCTGCCGCCGCCTTTACCGTTTCCGGTACCGCCGTTCTTTGAAAGAATGAAGAACACCGCGCCGCCTGCCGCAAGAATTGCGACGACAGCAAGGATTATAACTATCGTTACAACCGTGCCGGATCCTTTGAGCTTCGGAATTGCTTCTCTTCTTATAATCTCACCGCAAACGGTACATTTTATTACCTGAGAGCCTTCCTTGCTCTTTGTCGGTTCGACTTCGACAACGGGCGCGCCCTCTGTGTGACCTTTTGCGGGAATAATTACTTCTCCGCAGACAAGGCACTTCTGAGGCGTTGTGCAGGTTGCTTCGCCGCCGGGAACGTGTCCCTTTGCGTTTA
>DHMB01000010.1:0-5784 GCA_002405565.1 Clostridiales bacterium UBA4653 | reverse complement strand
TGCAGACCTGAGGAGTCGTGCAGGTTGCTGCTGCGCCGGGAGTGTGTCCCTTTGCCGCAACAAGCACCGTTCCGCATGTGACGCACTTCTGCGGCTCTGTGCAGGTTGCTTCGGCACCCGCCGTGTGACCTGTTGCGGGAATCGTTACTGTGTCCTTTGTTGTTCCGCAGTTTCTGCATACATAGCCTCTGCTACCGGCTGTCGTGCAGGTTGCCGCTACTTCTTTCCATTCCCAGTCGTGGCCCTTTACGCCGATCGTTTCTGTGTAAATGGTTTCGCCACAGTCGTTACATTTCTTTATTATGTAGCCCTCTTCCGTGCATGTCGCCGCCTTTTCGCTTGTCGTGACATGTGCATGAGCGCAGGACTTCTTTGTAGTTGCGAAGAGCGGATCCGAAGAGTCGCCAGCAGCTGTTGTCGATGTGCCGGCGTATCTCTGATAGAAGAAATACATCTTTCCTTCTTCAAGTCCCGTGAAGAGCGGAGACGCCTGCCAGGTCTTGCCGTCTTTTGAGTATTCACAGCCGGAAACGGCATTAAGCTCGATTGTAGTTGCCGTCACAGCCTTTACGGTCGGTGTCGGAGCTTTTCCGAGCGACTTCTGCGCTGTTGTGACAAACATCATCTTCATCGTTGAAGGCTGGTCAACTTTTCTCCAGAAAAGACCGTATGTCTGCGCGGGGGAAAGTCCCGTGAAGACGCCTGTCTGGTTCCATGTCTTATTGTCAAGGGAGTATTCGTATCCGGCGACGGGCTTGACCATTATGACGGTATCCGTTTTTGATATAATCTGCGGTTCATCATCGCTTGTGCTGCCGCCGGAGCCGTTGTTGTCTGATTTTGTCTGCGGGCCTGCACTTCCGTTACCGAGTGTGACAACAAGTCCTTCGCTCGGTTCGCTCGCAGCAACCTCGCCCTGCGCCGCAACGCGCGCATAGAATGTGTATATACCGTTAGCAACAAGACCGTCGAAAACGGTTGCTGCCTGCCAGTTTATAAGGTCGCATGAATATTCAAGGTTTGCTTCCGAGCCTCTCTTGACCATTACGGAAGTCTCACCCTTGCTGAGAAGTTCAAGCTTTGCGGGCTTGTCCGCTCTGCTTATAGCACGCTTTACCGTTACATCGTTTCCCGTGCCTTTGACTTCTCCGTAGCTTGCGTTTGCAGCAGTACCGGACGCCGTTTTAACGGAAATGGAAGCCGTCGTTCCAGTGTAAGCAACAAGTCTCATTTTAGCTTTTATTACAATTGCGCCGGATGTCGTAACAGCGGATACGCCGTCGCCCGCGCTTACAATGAACACAAGGTCTGTTGTGTCGCCGTTTGTATCCTCATTGTATCTTCTTCTCCATCCGCTTGACGGGGTTGTCCAGTCAACGGATACGAATCTGAATTCCTCTTTGGAATACGTAAGAGCAATCGCAATCTCTTTAAGACCGCCTGTTGAAAGGTCTATGTTGTCAATGCTTATTGTGAAGGTGTCTTCATCATAAGTAACCATTGTCGAAGGGCCCTTAAAACTCAGTTTGTAGGCAGAACCCTCTGTTGACGTTGTCGATACTCCGTCCGCCGCCGATACGCAGAGCGTAAAGACAGAGAGACAGATGAAAACAGCGGTAAGAGTCAAAGCCAGTATTTTTTTCATATCAATTCCTCCGTTTTTTGAATTCGTCTTTACTTTTGAATGTCACACTTTTCAGTTCTTTAAGGCAGTGTTGATAACGTTCTGAAGCTCTTCGTCCGAAAGAGCGGAAGTTGTATAGAGCGTGCAGTTCATCGCATATTCTTTGCCGGGGTATCTTGCCCACTCGACAATTCTGCTGCCGTCCATGAGAGTTATGTAATAGAATGTTGTTTCGCCGTCATTATAGGATCTGAGCTCATTCGGATTAACCGGAGTCGTAATACCGTGAATGTCGGAATAGTCAATTGATTGTGCGCCGCGGTAAACAAAGTTGCTACCGTTGCAGGTAAACTCGATCTGCCCGATATCGCTGCCGATAATGGAGTATACGGGATTCTCAGCAATTGTTTTGTTTACCTCCATTACGATTCTCAGCTTTTCGAAGATTTCGTTCGCCTTCAGCGTTTCCTGGGGAACGGTGGTCGTAGTTGTGTCCGATGTCTGCGTTTCGCTTGGATCTTTTCCGCACGCACAGCAAAGCGCGGTCACAACAAGGACAATCGCCATAAGGATTGCTATTTTCCTTTTCATTTTTATTTCCTCCGTATAAAAAATCTATAAACTCTCTCCGACGCAAGAGGTGCGCCGGAACATTCTCATAAAGTCTTTTGAGAATTATATCATAAAAAATCCGAAAATAAAAGTGTTTTTTGTTAAATTATTTTACGGAACCGGTAGCTATTATGTCGCTTTCTCCGCAAACGGCGGGAAAAACGACGTCGCCCTGCTCAATCGGAGCGTTGACAGTAACCTTTGAAAGCTCTTTCATGGCTTCAAAAAGCTTTTCTTTCGAGATGGGAGCGCTCGTCTTTACGGGAAGGTAAACGCCTTCTCTGTTTGCGACCTTCACGGTCGTTGTGAGCGTTCTTGTCGGATGGGTGAGCTCCGCTATCGCGTATTTTTCGCCTCTCGGGCAGGTGTTTC
Organism: Clostridiales bacterium UBA4653; assembly: GCA_002405565.1. Lineage (GTDB taxonomy): Bacteria > Bacillota > Clostridia > Oscillospirales > CAG-272 > CAG-841. The sequence continues at coordinate 3,176 of DHMB01000010.1, read as the reverse complement.
CCGTCACCTTGAAGCCGTCTGCCGTCTTTTCGGCTGTCAATGAACAGCCGATCGGGCAGTTTATGCAGATCATTTCTTTCTTTTCACCGATATTCATAGCCCTAACCTCACTTTACTATTTCAACGGTGATATCGCCGTCACATTCTTTGAGTTGTTCGCCCTTTATGCGGACAAACTCCATCTCGCCTGGCGCAACCTTGCGTTTTTTCTGGAGAAGAAGCTCTTTTTCTCCGCAGGAAACACGGATTTTGACATTTTCCATCACCGCGCCGACTCTGAAATAAATCTTGATATCATCAGGATTTTCCGTAACGTCGACTCTCTGCGGAACCGTATATCTGACGCCGCCCGTTGCGATAACGGAGAGCAAGCGAACGTATTCCGGCTCTTTGCAACCGGCTTTGACGAATTCCGCCGCGCTCTTTCCGGCAAGCTCCGCTTCTTCGGAAACATAGTCAACAAGGTCGTGAACATGGAGAACATTGCCGCAGGAATAAACGCCTGTCTGCTCCGTTCTTCTGTTCTGGTTAACGGACGCACCGCCCGTAACTCTGTCCAGCTTTATGCCGGCGCCCTTTGTGAGTTCGTTTTCGGGAAGAAGTCCACAGGAGAGGAGAAGCGTATCACATTCGATATACTCGCTCTTTTCGGGAATGACGCGCAGGTGCTCGTCAACCTCGGAAACCGTAACGCCTTCAACTCTCTCTTTCCCGTGTATCTTCGATACCGTGTGGCTGAGCTTGAGCGGAATTCCGAAGTCGTTCAGGCACTGAACAATATTTCTGTTAAGTCCGCCGGAATAAGGCATGAGCTCGCATACGAGCTTGACATTTGCTCCTTCAAGCGTCATTCTTCTCGCCATAATGAGACCGATGTCTCCCGAACCGAGAATGACAACGTTCTTTCCGGGCATTTCGCCTTTTATGTTGATAAATCTCTGCGCCGTGCCCGCCGTATATACGCCTGCGGGACGTTCGCCGGGAATATTGAGCTGTCCGCGGCTTCTTTCGCGACAGCCCATCGCAAGCACAACAGCACCTGCGTCAACAGTAAACACTCCGTCCTCGCTGTTCATAGCCGTGACGATGTGTCTGCCGTCTTCGCCCTGCTCGATTCCGAGCACCATAGTCTTTACGATATAAGGGATTTCCCTTTCGATTACCATTTTCTTATATCTGTCCGCATATTCGGGGCCTGTCAGCTCCTCGCCGAAACGATGAAGTCCGAAGCCGTTGTGAATACACTGACGGAGAATACCGCCGAGCCCTTCGTCACGTTCGATTATAAGTATATCCTTTACGCCATTGTCATAAGCGGAAACGGCAGCCGCCATTCCCGCGGGGCCTCCGCCTATGATGGCAATATCACATTTTTTCATAATTGTTTTCCCTCCGCCTTATTTCCTGTTTCCGAGCAAAAGTCTCGAGCCGCCGCCCGTTTTGGTTACCTGATTTTCGGCAATTCCGAGCTCTTTTGCAATGAGTTCCGTTACAAACGGCGTGCAGAAGCCCGCCTGACAACGTCCCATTCCGGCTCTTGTTCTGCGCTTGATACCGTCTGTCGTCGTCGCCTTCGGGTTCTGTCTTATAGCGGCAAGTATCTCGCCCTCGGTGACCGTTTCGCAACGGCAGATGACTCTTCCGTATGACGGGTCTTTCTTTATCATTTCGTTCTTCTCCTCCGCGGAGAGCGTACGGAAATGCTTGCAGGAAACGCGGGTATCGATGTGCTCCGGTTTTTCTTCAAGCACAAGTCCGGCACCGGCAAGCAGGTTTACGATGTATTCCGCTATTGCGGGCGATGACGAAAGTCCCGGAGAGTCAATTCCGACAGCGTTCACGGCTCTGGGGAAATGAGCGGAAACTTCAAGGATAAAGTCTTCGCTTTCCACGCAAGCGGCGCGGAGACCGGCAAACGATGTTATAACGGCTCTGTAATTTATACCGTCGGCAGAGAGAGACGCTTTTTCCTTTATCGTGTCAAGCCCTTCGAGGGTCGTTGTCTTGTCGTCCTTTTCCGTTTTTTCGGATGTCGGGCCGACGAGAAGGTTTCCGTCAACAGTCGGTGTGACAAGTATTCCCTTGCCCGCCTTTGTCGGCGTCTGGAAGATTGTTCTTGAAACAAGTCCGCCCTCGGATTTGTCGAGAAGCATATATTCGCCCTTCTTTGCGACGAGATGATAGTCGTCGCCGTAGAGACGGGCAACCTCGTCAGAACCAAGGCCGGCAGCGTTGACGATATATTTTGCCTTTATCTCGTCCCCGCTCTCTGAAGTGAGCGTATAAACTTTTCCGTCATCGGATATAGACGCAACCTTGAAATTGCAAACGAGATCGGTTCCGTTATCCATAGCGTTGCCGACGGCTGCAATCGTAAGATCGTAAGGGCAAACTATGCCGGACGACGTGCAGAGCAACGCGCCGACTATGTTCTTTGAGAGCGCGGGTTCGAGCTTTCTTGCCTCGTCCCCGGTTATGACGGAAAGCCCCGGCACGCCGTTTGTCTTTCCTCTTTCGCAGAGCATTTTGACGTGCTCAAGCTGCTCCTCATCAAAGGCAACAACCATTGAGCCGTTGTTGATATAGTGGACGTCAAGCCTGCGGCAAAGGTCTGCCATCATAGCCGCGCCCTTTACGTTCAGCTCCGCCTTCAGCGTTCCCGGAACGGGGTCATAACCGCCGTGAACTATCGCGCTGTTCGCTCTTGTAGCGCCCATCGCGACATCGTCCTCCTTTTCGAGGATGCAGATGTTCAGCCTGTACTTCGCAAGCTCGCGGGCGATAAGACCGCCGACAACGCCGCCTCCTATAATCGCAACATCATAAATCATTTTGCTTCTCCACCTTTCAGTATATCCAGTATCACGCCGCAATCTTCAAAAATCGCGTCGGATTTGATTTCATGAGCCTTTGCCTGCTCGAGCGTCGTCTCGCCGCTGAGCACAAGCAGGGTTTTTGTTCCGGCATTGACGCCGCTTGCGATATCCGTATATATACGGTCGCCCACGACAAGCGTATTCTCCGCGCATACGCGGCTGTCCATCCTGTTTATCCGCTCTATCGCAAAAAGCGGCATTTCGGGTCTCGGTTTGCCTATGTAATAGGGCTTTTTGCCCGTGGCATTTGTTATCATCGCGCATACGGAGCCGCAGTCCGGCACATAGCCGTATTCCGTC
>DHMB01000165.1:7246-8805 GCA_002405565.1 Clostridiales bacterium UBA4653 | reverse complement strand
GGGCTCATAACCCGGAGGTCGTGAGGTTCAAATCCCACCTCCGCAACCAAACAAAACAAAAAACAGCCCATCGGGCTGTTTTTTGTTTTGTTTTGCGGTAAAGAAAAGGGGGTTGAACGGGCTCGGTAGTGAATGAGGCGCCTTGGAGGGCTGTCAGAGCCGCGATGGCCGTCACCGCCACAGACGTATTTACGACCGCTCACAAGCAGTCAATTTTTACAAATTAAATGTCGGAGGCGTTACTTGATTTGTGCCTGTGTGAGAAAATATAATTGACTATTGAAAATCCGTGCGCGCTGTAATATAATAGGGCTTGTGCGTCGTTATCGACAATATCCGCAAATGCGGAATTCATATTTTCGGAGGAATTCCAAAATGGCAAATCGTTCTTCTCGAGCTACGGGAAAGCACGGCGAAATTCAGATGACGCAGGGCTCTCTCTGGAAGAATATGCTTTTTTTCAGTATTCCGCTTATGCTGTCTCAGCTTTTGCAGGTGCTTTTCAATATGGCGGACGTGGCGGTTGTCGGCAAGTTTTCAAGCAAGGAAGCCTTGGGCGCGGTCGGCTCAACTACGATTCTTGTATCTCTTTTCACGGGCTTTCTGATAGGAATGGGAAGCGCCGTCAACGTTCAGGTTGCGCATCATCTCGGCGCGAAGGACAAGGCCCGCACATCTGCCTCCATCCGCACATCATTTGTAATATGCCTCGCGACAGGCTGTATCATAACGGCGCTTTGTCTGATTTCCGCGCGGTTTATGCTGGAACTTCTCGGCACAAAGGACGACCTTATCGAGGGTGCCGTGCTTTATTTCCGCATTTATGCGCTCGGCATGCCGGCTCTCGGAATTTTCAACTTCGGCAACGGTGTCCTCAGTGCAAACGGTGATACGAAGCGTCCGCTTGCATATCTCATGATTGCAGGTGTTCTGAACGTTATCTTCAATCTGTTTTTCGTTATCGTATGCCATATGGCGGAGGACGGCGTCGCGCTTGCCAGCATTATTACGCAGTACGTCTCCGCAGTGCTCATCCTTATGCATATGGCGCGGCAGGGTGATGACTGCACTTTTCATATTCGCGACCTCAAAGGCGGGCTTGATAAAATCGAGAGCAAACGTATTCTCGGGCTCGGTATTCCGGCGGGACTTCAGAACGCTATCTTTGCCATTGCCAATCTCTTTATACAGGGTGCGGTCAACTCGTTTGATTCCGTTATGGTTGAGGGAAATTCAGCCGCTGCCAATGCCGATTCCATTATCTATAATGTCATGGCGGCATTCTATACCGCCTGCTCAACATTCATGGGGCAGAATCTGGGCGCCGGAAAACGGGAGCGCGTACTGAAAAGCTATTTTATCGGCATTGTCTATTCCTTTGTTGTCGGCGCGGTGCTCGGCGGCGCCTTGTACCTGTTCGGCAGAGAGTTTTTGTCTCTGTTTGCCAATGACGAAGCGGTTATTGAAGCGGGTCTTCAGCGGACAAAGATAATGTGCTTTTCATATGCTGTCAGCGCTTTCATGGACTGCACGATTGCCGCCTGCCGCGGTATCGGCAA
>DHMB01000165.1:0-7124 GCA_002405565.1 Clostridiales bacterium UBA4653 | reverse complement strand
ATCCCGTCGCTGTATCTGCTGTATATTTTCTCATGGACTATCACGGCGATTGCGGAGATTATATGCTTCATTGTCAACTATAAAAAGCTGGACAGGCTTCAATTTTCCGATAACTATAACATAGAGTATTCAAAACAATAACCCGAAAAACGTCTGCCGAAGGCTTTTTCGGTATAACAAAAGAAAAACAGCCCATCGGGCTGTTTTTTTATTTTGCGCGGGCATGAAAATCCGGCTCTGAAAAAATCATTGAATACAAAAAATCAATATCCGACCCGTATCATGATTTTCATGATGAAGTTATCGGGGTTGCTTTCCGCAAGCTCGTCGAGCAGGTACTCTTCATATGCGTTTCCGGCAATTTTCATTCCTTTTTCCGCTATAAATGCGAGCATATCCTCATATATGTCCTCCGTGTTGCCGTAATCGCCGTGGACATAGCCGACGGCGTAAAGCCCCTTCGGAATTTTTGAATTCGCTCCGGCGGCGTCTTTCAGTGTAAAGCACATGTTGGATACGATATCCGTCCTGCCGGATATGATGTTTTCCTTGGTTTTCATTTGTCCGCCGGAAAATATAAGAGGGAAGTTCTGCTCTTCGCATTTGGTATAAAAGCCTATGACAAAATCATCGACGATGTTGCCGATGGCGCAGTTGATGTCTTCTCCGACATACAGAGGAATATCCTCGTTGACTTCCGTAACCGAAAAGCACGGAAGCGTCATTTCCGAGACTTCCTTTCCGATTGTAATCTGCTCAATTCGCTTGCTTATCATTTCTTCAAGCATGCGGAATCTGCGCAGTTTTTCTTCCGCCTCGTTACGTTGTTTTTTGAGTATTTCGATGGCGGTATCGGGGGAAATGTTGTCCACTATCGCCTTTATCTCTTTCAGCGGAACGCCCATTTCTCCGAGCATTGATATCAGACTGATGACATTTATCTGACTTCTGGCATAAAGGCGGTATCCGTTGTCCGGAACGGCAGCCGGTTTGAAAAGCCCGATGTGGTCATAGTATATAAGCGTCTGCCGGCTTATGCCCATAAGTTTGGCGAAATCGGAGATTGTGAAAAAATTATTTGAAAACATTGCATTTTCCTCTTGACTGTATAGCTACTATATAGTATACAATATCACCCGTGCGTACTTTTGTCAATAAAAAACGGAGGCAAATTATTTTATGAAATTGATTTTACGGTTTTTGAAACCGCACCGTAAGCTCTGCATTTTCGCGACGTTGTTTATGGCGCTGGATATGGTGGGCATGATGCTCATCCCCACATATGCCGCCGAAATGCTGAATAAGGGTTCTTCCGCCGCAGGCTTTGACGCGCTTCTGAACACGGCTGTCAAAATGCTGGTTGCGTCGGTTATTGCAGGTATCGGAGCAATTGTCGGCGGTTATGTCTGCGCAAAGCTGGCGGCGAGGGTCGGCGCGGACATCCGTGAGGCGGTGTACAGAAAGTCCCTTGATCTGTCGGTTTATGATTTTCAGACCTTCGGCACTGCGTCGATGACGACCCGAACTGTATCCGACGTTGCGACGATTCAGTTTGCCGTTGTCAGCATTTTTCAGATGATGTTGCCGGTGCCGGTCATTTTTCTCGTGGCGATAATATTGACGTTTATGAAGGATTGGTTTATCGGGCTTGTACTGCTTGCGGTGCTGGCGGTGATCGTTTTTGTTGCGTATTTCATTATGCGCAGCGCGTCACCCATTTTCCGAAAGCTCCAGAAGTTGCTCGACAAAATGAGCACGGTTCTTCTGGAAAATATAACGGGCGTGCGCGTTGTCCGCGCTTTCAACAAGCAGGAGCATGAGACCGAAAGGCTCAATTCCGCTTTCCGCGATTACAAGGTAACGTCTGTCAAGGCGAACAGAATGTTTGCGGGACTTGACTCGCTTACGAACTTTTCAATAAACCTTTTCGTCATACTTGTTTATTGGCTAAGCGGCGGACGGATTGTTTCCGGCGTGTTCGGCGACGGCGACATCGTTGCAATCATCGAATATGCCATTATGGCACTGTTCAGCGTGATGATGGCGCAGTTTGTCATCCTTTCGCTCCCGCGCGCAATGGAATGTTCAAACCGAATCGGCGAGGTTCTTTCGTATAATCCGCAGATAAAGGATCAGACGACAAGCGACATAGAGCTTGTCGACAGCGAAAACGTTCTCGCTTTCAATAATGTCTCCTTCCGCTATGCGGATTCGGACGAATATACCCTCAAAAACCTTGATTTTGTCTGCAAAAAAGGGCAGACGACTGCTGTCATCGGCGGAACGGGGAGCGGAAAGTCGACTGTTGCGTCGCTTATGCTCCGCTTCAATGACGTCACCGACGGACGCATTATGCTTTGCGGCACGGACATCCGCGATATGCCGCAGAGACAGCTCCGCGAGAATGTTTCTTATGTACAACAGCGCGCGTGGCTGTTTTCGGGAACTATTGCCGAAAATCTCAGATACGGAAACGAGTCCGCAACGGACGATGAGCTTATGCACGCGCTGGACATTGCGCAGGCGGGGGATTTTGTCCGCGCACTTCCGGACGGACTGAATTCGTTTGTCGCGCAGGGCGGAACAAATTTCTCCGGCGGACAGAAACAGCGGCTTTCGATAGCGCGTGCAATCGTAAAAGACCCACAGCTTTATATTTTTGACGACAGCTTTTCCGCTCTCGACTTCAAAACCGACGCGGCTCTACGCAAAGCGCTTCTCAGGGAAAAGAGCGACAAAGCAATCGTGATAATTGCGCAGAGAGTCAGCTCGATTCAGCATGCCGACCAGATTATTGTGTTGAGCGAAGGGGAGCCCGTCGGCGTCGGAAAGCACGAGGAGCTTCTCAAAACCTGCGAGGTATACAGAGAAATCTATGAATCCCAGACGAAGGAGGTGGACGAGAGATGAGCAAAGAAAAAGATACCGTCATTGAAAAAGACGCGCCCAAGCATGGTATGAAGACTGCGAAGCGCCTTTTCGGACAGCTGAAAAATCAGAAGGCACGACTCATCATCGTCATTTTCTCCGTTATAATAACGACTGCGCTGAACATTCTGACCCCGTATTACAGCGCGGACGTTATGGATTCGCTCGTTGCCGCGGTCAAAACAGCGATTGCGGAGGGCAGCCGATTTACGATTCCGTGGGAGCCGCTGGGCAGGCAGCTTGTCGTCATAACGGTGATGTACGCCGTTATGACAGCGTTCTATTTCTTCCAGTCATTTCTTATGGCAAGCGTTGCCGAAAAGCTGATTCTGACGCTCCGCGAGCAGATAAGCGACAAAATCCACAGGCTACCGCTGAAATTCTTTGACGGAAACAAGCCGGGCGAGATACTTTCAAGGGTCACAAGCGACCTTGACAAGATCTCCGAAACCCTGCAAACGGGTCTTCTGCGTTTCATAACGTCGATCGGAACGATAATCGGCTCATTTGCATTCATGTTTTATTTCAGCCCGCTGCTTACGTTTATTTTCATCGGCTTTGCTTTGATAAGCTTTGTCATTACAAAGCTCGTCGCGGGCAAAAACCTTGATCTTTCCTCCGAAAGACAGGAAAAGGTTGCCGTTCTGACGGGACTTGCAGAGGAATATTATACGGGCAGAAATGTCATCAAGGCATACAATAACGAGGAAAACAGCATAGCAACGTTGAATCGGGCTGTTGAAGAGGTTGCCGTCGCAAATGAGAAAACAGACTTTTTGACCAACAGCGTCAACCCCGGCATACGCTTCCTTTCAAGACTTTCGCAGGTGGTCATCCTGCTTATCGGCTGTAACCGCATGGTAAACGGGCTTATGACGTTCGGTGCGATTCAGGCATATTTTCAGTACATGGGGATGTGTTCCGAGCCGCTGACAGAGGCGGCGTATATGATAAACTCCCTCCAATCGGCATTTGCTTCGGCTGAAAGAACGTTTGAATTTCTGGATGATGAGGAAGAGATAAAGGACACCGACCATCCCGTGCCGCTTGAACGCGCAAAGGGAACAGTTGCCTTTGAAAATGTCAGCTTCGGTTATTCCCCCGACAAAATTCTTATGAAAAATATCAGCTTTGCTGCAAAGCAGGGGCAGAAAATAGCAATTGTCGGCGCGACGGGTGCCGGCAAGACGACGCTGATCAATCTGCTTATGCGCTTTTATGAGGTCGGCGGAGGAAGAATCACCGTCGACGGTATCGCGACGACCGACCTGACGCGCAAAACTCTGCGCAGTAATTTCGGCATGGTCTTGCAGGACACATGGCTTTTCAGCGGCACAATCGCCGAAAACATTGCGTATGGCAGGGAAAACGCCACACGCGCCGAAATCGAGGCGGCGGCGAAGATGGCGAAGATTCATTATTTTATCAAAACTATGCCGCAGGGTTACGACACTGTGCTTGATAACGACGCCGCGAACATTTCCGTCGGACAGAGACAGCTTCTGACAATCGCAAGGGTTTTCCTCTGCAACCCGCCGATTCTGATTCTCGACGAGGCGACGTCAAGCGTCGACACGAGAACCGAGGCGGAGATCGGCAAGGCAATGGCGTCTCTTATGCAGGGGCGGACATCATTTGTCATAGCGCACCGTCTTTCCACGATACGCGACGCAGACTGCATTTTGTTTATGGATCACGGAAACATAATTGAGCAGGGAAGTCACACAGAACTGCTCGCCAGGGGCGGCGCATACGCGGCGCTTTACAACAGCCAGTTTGAATAACGAAAAAAACGGGAGTTTTCTCCCGTTTTTTGTGTTTTAGAAAAGCGTTACAGTTTCAGAATGAAATGATTTTTGTGAAAGTCCAGAAGTCCGTCTTTTTTCATTTTGCCGAGCTCAAGAGACAGACCGCTGCGTTCGACCGCAAGATAATCGGCAAGCTGTTGCCTCGAAAATGGGATGTCGAACTCATATTTTCCGAGCCTTTGCGCCTCGGATGAAAAATAAGACATGAGCTTTGCTCTTGTGGTGCGTTGACCCATATGCGTGAGCTTTTCGCCGAGACGCAGATTTTTCTCTGCCAGCTCGCCGAGCAGATTCCTGATGATCCGTGTATGGTGCGCGCAGGCGGAGGAGCATACGTTCAGCACCCGTTTTACATTCAAAAACATTGCGACAACGGTGGTTTCCGCAACCACACTCACATTCGGCACAGAGTCGGGGGCGCAGGCATATGCGGTGGCAAATGTCTGTCCCGCTCCTACTCTGGAAAGAATGTTCCGGTTTCCCCAGATGTCCTCCTGCACAACAAGAACGCTTCCGGACAGCACAAAACCGATAGCGTCGATTGTATCGCCGGCGCGCAGAAGAAATGTATCCTTGGGGAAGGTCAGCATTTTCGTATCAAGGCAGGAAAGCATGGCTGTGATGTCGCCCTCGGAAACGCCCGAAAAAAGCCTTGATGAACGGAGCACGGGTAAAAAATTTTTCATAAAAATCCTCTTTCGTTGAAAAATCAACAGACTTGTTGACTTTATTGTACTATAATACAGTCAGAAAAGCAAGGAGACGTTGATATGAAAAGAAGAATTATTGAAATCGATCGGGAAAAATGTAATGGTTGCGGCGCTTGCGCCGCCGCCTGTCACGAAGGCGCGATAGCCATGGTGGACGGAAAAGCGCAACTGATGAGAGATGATTATTGCGACGGACTCGGAGACTGCCTGCCCGCCTGTCCCACGGGCGCAATTACATTTGTTGAACGCGAAGCGGTCGCTTATGACGAAAAAGCCGTTATTGAAAACAAACGCAAGAAGATGCAGGAGAAAATGAAAAAAGAGGGGATGACGCTGCCTTGCGGGTGCCCGGGAAGTCAGTCAAGAAAAATCGAACATGAAGAAACGGATGAAAAGGACATTCATTATGCTAAGCCTGTCAGCCGACTGTCCCAGTGGCCTGTACAGATCAGGCTTGTTCCGGTGAACGCTCCGTATTTTGACGGCGCTAAGCTGCTTATTGCCGCCGATTGCACGGCTTATGCCTATGCCGGATTCCATGAGCAATTTATAAAAGGGCATATAACGCTTATCGGTTGTCCGAAGCTGGACGACGTTGACTACTCGGAAAAACTGACGGAAATTATCCGTAACAATGATATCAGAAGCGTGACCGTTGTGCGCATGGAGGTTCCGTGCTGCGGAGGACTTGAATACGCGGCGAAAACCGCATTGCAGAAGAGCGGGAAGTTCATACCGTGGCAGGTCGTAACCATTTCGACGGATGGAAGAATACTTGACTGAAATATCATTGCGTAATATATAAGCAGTTTGCAAAACGTCCGTATCTTTTCCGACGTCGCAAGCAAAAACACCGTTCCAAGAGGGCGGTGTTTTTTGATTTTTTATTTTACCTGCTTGCAACTGCCGGAAAGTGGGTAAAATCATAAATGTGATGACGGTCATCTCTTCGTCATGCCGGAAAGCGGGCTTGACAAACCGCGGTCGCTCTGTTAAACTCTATATTAAGATGAGAGTTTTCGGAGGTAAGCATATGCAGAACGAATTGATATCAATCGGGAAAATGGCGGAAATGAACAATTTGACCGTTGCGACATTGCGCCTTTATGACGAGCTGGGACTGTTGCATCCGCGCTATAAGGATCCCGAAAGCGGTTACCGCTATTACGACATGGCGCAGAATGCCCGCCTGGACATGATCGCCTATATGAAGGAGCTTGGAATGAGTCTGGCGGAGATTGCCGATGTGCTGAAAAAGGAAGACATCACGCTGATTGAGACAATTCTTATCCGCAAAAACGAGCAGCTTCACCGCCAGATGCGCGAACTGAAATCCCGCCATAATGCCGTTGAAAGGGCGATTGCCAGCGTGGAACGGTATCGCAAGTCACCTGTGAAGGGAACAATTTCGCTGGAATATATCGATCGCCGGTATCTTTGGGGCTTGCCATGCCGTAATAACTTCTATGACACGGATATTTATGGCTATGAGCGGGAGCTTATGCATCTGCGGCAGGCGCTGATGGGGCGGGGATTATCGCATATACATTCCTATGCGACGGGCACGAGTATTACAAAGGAAAACTTCCTTGCGGGTCGGTTTGAAGCCAAAGACGTCTTTATTTTTCTCGACTACCGCGACATGGAGCATTTCCGCGACGCGACGGTGCTGGACAGC
>DHMB01000005.1:15516-16379 GCA_002405565.1 Clostridiales bacterium UBA4653 | reverse complement strand
TGCGGAGGGCATGAGCGAGAGGGCCATTTCCTTTGCTCCCGCTGTCGGCGCGACCTCGCAAAGCATTTGTCTGATTTTATCAAATTCAAGCGTTTTTATCGCTTTTTCAAAATTGTTATGTTTCATCGTCAATATCTACAAATTCGCAAAATACGTCTGTTTCTTTTCTTTTGGGTTCACGTTTGAGGGGGTCATATGAAAATGACCGGCACGAAAATTTTTCGTCGACAAGCCCCTTCTTCGGGCAGATGACAAGCTCTCCTCCCGGAACGGGCGTGCCTTTTTCGCAAAAAGCGCAAAGGCGGTCTTCTTTTTCGATTGATTTTTTGTCCTGCATATGCGCTTCCTCCCCATGCTCTGTCCGCCCAGACTATTATAAGCTAATTATATATCATATTTTCTTAATTTTCTACCCCTTTTTGAAAGTTTTTCGCACAGAATACGCGCAATCGTTGCCGCGAACAAAAACAGGCACAGTATCACCGCGATTTTTGTATTATTTTCATAAAAAATTCTGTATATCGGGAGGGATATAATTGCCATTGCAAGCGACAAAACGAGCTTTCCCGTAAAATAGCCGCCTGTTTTGATGTCTGCTGTCACCGCTCTTTCAAATACCTGCGCCATGACGGAAAGCCCGGAAAATCCGACGGCGGCGGAGGCAAGCGCGATTGTCATCATCGGTTTTGACCGATAATATGCGGAGAGCCTGCCGAGCCCGCAGGTGACCTCCGAAATGCAGGCGAAAACGTCGGTTACGGCGGGAATTTTTATGATTTTCGCCGTCATGACTGTAAGCGCACGGAAAAACGTCACAAAGGCGGTTATCGGTATCAGCGCCGCGCCGCCCTCCGCGACAGCGG
>DHMB01000005.1:846-15439 GCA_002405565.1 Clostridiales bacterium UBA4653 | reverse complement strand
GGAGGCAACCGCCCCCGCCGCGCCGGGTTCCTTTTTGGGTTTCGAATTTCCGGGAGGCGGGGGCGGGAAGGCGCGCGCGGAGCGCGCGCTCCGGCGCGGCGCAGTCAAAATCAGCAGTAAAGCCGAGGTTACACTCTGCGTTATAAAAAGCACTGTGCCCGCCTTTGTGTCGCCAAACATCGAATTGCCGACGGCGCCGATGAGAAACGCCGCCCCCGCGCAGTTTGTAAAAGGCAGAAGAGAGCTTGCTTCTTCGGCTGTCATCCGTCCCGATTTGCATAGCTCTGCGGCTGCCACCGCGCCGGAAGGATAACCGCATATAAAGCCTATGAAAACGACAGTCATCCCCGCAGGGGAAACGCTGAATATCGCAAGCAAAAGTTTACATTTTTCAAAAATACGGTCAATGCCGCTTTGGGTCAGAAGTTTTGCCGCACATATGAACATAAACAGCGATGGGATAACCTTTTCCGCGCAGAGCAGGAGCCCGTCACGGACGGACGCCGCCGTTTCCGCTGGGAAAACGAGAGAAAAAATCATGACGGCGAGAGCCGCCGAAAAAATAAATACGGACTGAAAACGTGAAGAAAGTTTTATAAAAATCACCTCCCGCATACAATAGATATGCAAAGGCAAAGATAAGTATTTTTACGGGAGGTAAAGTTTGAAAAAGAAAATTTTGCCCGAAATAACCTCTCTCGGAATTGAAATTTCAGGCAGGGAGGAGGTGCTTGTGTGCGGTTGCCTCGGAATAGGCTTTTATTCGACGGACGAAGTGCGGCTGAATATCCGCGGGGGAGAGCTTTCCGTCTGCGGGGAGGGACTGTGTCTGCGCTGGGCAGGGTACGGAAAAATCTCGCTTTCCGGCAGAATAAAATCGCTCACATTCTGCTGATATGGGAAAAATATATGAATATCTGCGCGGCTCGTATACCGTGACCGCAAGGGCGGAATCCGTCTGTCGCGCGCTGAACATTCTGATGAAAAATAACGTTCCGTTTTACGGTGTGAAAGCCGAGGGCGGAGGACTTGTCAGCTTCCGCATGGAGCCTGACGCCTTCCGTAAATACGTCATCCTCACGGAGGGACAGATAATTGCGGACGAACAGGTCACCCATTCCGGACTTCTCCATGCCGCCTCCGGTTATAAAATGCGGATAGGATTTTTCATCGGCGCGGTGCTTTGCGCCGTTCTTCTCGCCGCCTCGTCGTTTTTCGTGTGGGACATAAACGTCACGGGGCAGGAGGGACTTTCCGAAAAGGAAATTCTCGAAACGCTTGAAGGCTACGGGCTCTATATCGGCGCGTATATACCGAACATAAACACAGCGCGGCTTGAAAATGAGCTCGTCATCGACACGGATGAGCTCTCCTATGCCAGCATAAACCTGCGCGGGACGGTTGCGGAGGTCGTTGTGCGCGAGCGGAAGGAAAAGGATGTTGAAAATATTTCGGTTCCGTCGAACCTTGTCGCAAGCTGTGAAGGTCAGATTGAGGCAATCGAGGTGCGCGGCGGTGTGCCGACCGTAAAGAAAGGGCAGATTGTGAAAAAAGGACAGCTGCTTGTTTCCGGCGTTATCGACTCGCGCGCCGTCGGTTACAGGCTCGTCCGCGCCAGAGGCGAGGTCTATGCAAGGATAAGCCGCTCGTTTACGGCGGAGATACCGCTTGTCACGGAGAAAAAAATATACACGGGCGAGAAGAAAACGCGGGTGACCGTCAGATTTTTTGCAAAAAAAATAAATCTTTTCTCAAATAATGATATTTCTTATGAAAAATATGATACAATAGAGGAGGAAAAAAGGCTTTGCCTTTTCGGAATTGTCGAGCTTCCGATATTCGTCACGAAAACGACGTATTCCGAATATGTTACGGAGCCCGAAGAGCTTTCCGGGGAGCAGGCGCTTTTGCTTGCGCGAAAAGAGCTCGCAAGGCAGACAGAGCAAACGCTTTCCGAAGCGCAGATTCTCGCAAGGGAGGAGCGCACGGAAATAAACGACGGAATTTTAACGCTTTATGCGGATATCGACTGCATAGCGGATATAACAAGCGAAGTATTCATAGAAACGGACGGAGAAAAATAAATGTACGAAAAAATTCTTTATACGGACAATATGGAACAGACGGCGAACCTTTTCGGAAATTTTGACGTCAACGCCGCAAAGCTGGAAAAGGCGTTCGGAATTACCGTGACGAACAGGGAAAGCGACCGTAGCGGAGGGGACGCAATCATTCTCCGGGGCGAGGACAGCGACGCTCTCCTTTCCGCATTTTCCGCGCTTGAATATCTTTATTCGATGGTGAAAATGGGGACGGAGCTTTCCGAGCAGAGCGTTGACTATGTCATAAATACGGTCAGCAGCGGCGAGCCGCTCGAACGCTTCGGCGACGACTGCATCTGTGTTACGACGAGAGGTAAGCCCATAAAGGCGCGCACCGTCGGACAGAAGAAATATATAGACGCGATAAAGAAAAATACGATTATTCTGGGCCTCGGCCCGGCGGGCACGGGAAAGACTTTCCTTGCCGTTGCCGCCGCTTCGACAGCTCTTCGCAACAAAGAGGTTTCAAGAATAATTCTGACAAGACCCGCCGTTGAAGCGGGCGAGCGCCTCGGTTTTCTCCCGGGCGATCTGCAAAGCAAAATAAATCCTTATCTGCGCCCGCTTTACGACGCCATGTTTGAAATGTTCGGAGCGGAAACATATCAGAAGCACCTCGAACGCGGCACAATCGAAATCGCTCCGCTCGCATATATGCGCGGAAGAACGCTTGACGATTCCTTCATCATTCTGGACGAGGCGCAGAACACGACCCCCGAGCAGATGAAAATGTTCCTGACGCGTCTCGGCTCGGGTTCAAAGGCTGTCGTCACGGGCGACATTACCCAGACCGACCTTCCGTTCGGCAAAAAGAGCGGACTTGCGGAGGCTTCCAAAATCCTGCGCGGGATAGAAGGAATCGCAATTCACGAATTCTCCGAGCGGGACGTTGTCCGTCATAAGCTCGTGCAGAAGATTATTCTCGCTTATGACAAATACGAGCGGGAAATGAAGAAAACGCCCGAAAAATTCAAGGTCAGAAAAAGCGGAGGCGAACAAAAATGAGATATCATAACGAGATATATTTTTCAAATGACCAAAAAAAGCTCCCCGTGACGGCGGAGATGAAAAAGCTGATACGTCTTGCCGTAAGTCAGACGCTGAAAAGCGAGAATTTTCCTCGCCCTGCCGAGGTTTCCGTCACGTTTACGGACAACGAAGGCATACGCGGGCTGAACCGCGAGTACAGGGGTAAGGACGCACCGACGGACGTCCTCTCGTTCCCGATTCTCTCCGAGGACGATTCGGAATGGGATATAGACGAGACGAACGGCTGCGCCGTCATCGGCGATATAGTCATTTCCGTTGAGCGGGCGATGGAGCAGGCGGAGATGTACGGTCACAGCCCCGAAAGGGAAATAGCTTTCCTTTCCGTACATTCAACGCTGCACCTCCTCGGCTACGACCACGAGCGCAGCGAGGAAGAAGACAGGCTCATGAGGGATAAGCAGGAAGCGATATTATCATCAATCGGACAGGAGAGAAAATAAATGAAAAAAACAATATTCACGGCGATAATCGGCAGGGCAAACACGGGCAAATCCACTTTGCTCAACACCTTGCTCGGAGAAAAGATTGCAATCGTTTCAAACAAACCGCAGACAACCCGCACGAAAATAACGGGGATAACGTCCAAGGGCGATACGCAGTACGTCTTTCTCGACACCCCCGGCATACACAAGCCGCAGGACAAGCTCGGCTCGTTTATGATGCGCGCCGCATCCGACGCCGCAACGGGAGTCGACCTTATTCTCTATATCGTCTCCGCGGGCGACAGAATCGGGCCGATTGAAGAAAATCTTATGAAGCGTTTCAAGGAAATTGACGTGCCCGTCGTGCTCCTCGTAAACAAGACCGACATAAGCCGCGCGGAGCAGATAGGCGATACGATTCTGCGCTTTTCCGGTAAATACGACTTTGCCGCCGTCATTCCGATATCCGCGAAAAACGGCGACAATACAAACATAATTTTTGACGAGATTGATAAATACGCAACGGAGACGGACGAATGGATTTTCCCGGACGATATGATAACCGATCAGCCGGAGAGACAGATCGCGGCTGAATTCATCAGAGAAAAGCTGCTCCGGCTTCTGAGCGAGGAAATTCCGCACGGAATTGCCGTCGTCATTGAGGACTGGAAGGAAACTCCGAAGCTCCTTTCGATACGCGCGGAAATCTTCTGCGAGAGAGCGTCCCATAAGCCGATCATAATCGGCAAGGGCGGCGCGACGCTGAAAAAAGTCGGCGAGATGGCAAGGGAGGATCTTGAAGCGTTCTTCGGAATGAAGGTCTATCTCGATCTTTGGGTGAAGGTCAAGGAAAACTGGCGCGAATCCGATTTTGCCGTCGGAAATCTGGGCTTTAAGAGAGAGGAATTCTGACGGATGGCTCAGAAGATAACCACCGTAAGCGGGGTCGTCCTCCGCGAGGTCGACGTCGGCGAATATGACAAAATGCTGACGGTGCTTACTGCGGAGCTCGGGAAAATATCCGTATATGCCAACGGCGCAAAGCGACTGAAAAGTCCGAACTTTGTCGCAAGTCAGGTATATGCATATTCGGAGCTGACCGTAAACACCATGCATGATAAATATTATCTGCGCGAGGCGGGCAGATCGGAATGCTTTTTCGGCATAAGAGATACGCTTGAGGGCTCGGCGCTTGCGGCGTATATTGCCGATGTCGCCTGCGATATCGCCCTTGAAGATCAGCCGGAGGAAAAGCTGCTGAGGCTCGTGCTGAACAGCCTTTACTGTATTGCGAAAAAAGTCAAGCCAATGGAACAGATAAAGGCGACCTTTGAGCTTCGCGCGGTGTCCGAAGCCGGCTTTATGCCGGATCTTGTCGGTTGCGAGGGGTGCGGCAAGGCGGATTTCGATACATATTATTTTGACGTCGAGGGCGGATATTTCTGTTGCGAAAATTGTTACAGAGCAAAGGAGACGGATTTTGATACCGAGGCAAAGCGCACAAGCGAGGCGGAGGGTATCTATTCGCACGCGCACCTTATAATTCCGCTTTCGCCCTCTGCTTTTGCGGCGATGAGATACGTTATATACTGTCGCCCCGAGCGTCTTTTCGCCTTTGACTTAAAGGACGAAGCGATGGGCGAGTTTGCAAATGCCTGCGAAAAATATCTGCTTTGTCATCTGGAAAGAGACTTCAAAACGCTGGATTTTTATCATTCGGTGAAATGAAAGGTCAACGGGCGGAGCTTTCCGCGGAAAACAAAAATGACAACACGGATTTGCAATGGCAATGTCAAAGGAGAAAATAAATGAAAGAAAAAGCGCGCGACCTGATATATCTCGATACCGGCAGATACATATCGCTTTCCGGTCTCAAAAAGTCTTTTAAGGCTACTCTGATCTTTCCCGCAATGATGATTGTGCTCGGAATAATGGCTGTAAACGCAAACGGATTTACTTTCAGGGCGATGTTTTCCATGCTTTCCGGCATTGTCTGGAGCCTGCTTTATTACATATTTGTATCAGTCATCGAAAGCGAAAAAACAAAGAAAACTTTTGAACTTAGGTTTCTCGTCAACGGTATTTCGGGCGTGTTTTTGTCGCTTCTTTTCTGGCTGGTGTACACCTCATATAATTTGATTGCAGACAAGCCGCTCGTCGGACGTTACTTTTCCCTGTGGATTTTGCCCATTTATCTGCTTTTTTCCGCTTTGTACGTCGGATTGATTGTGCTCGGAGCGCATAAGGGCGTTTTCGGGAAAATCAAAGAGAAAAGCAGGGCGCAATGGGTCATTGCGCTGGACGCCGTCATCGCGTCGGTTATTCCGATTGCCGGAGTGCTTGGCATACACACGTCGAAAATGCTCCGCGGCAATGCAGATGTCGAAACTCAGAATGTTTGCATAAGCATAGCGCTGACGGCAATAATTTTTCTTCCCGCCTTGGCGCATATAAATTTTGTGCAGTATTTTTACTGTAAAAAATATAAGATTACGTGCGATGAAAACGGCGATACAACATCCCCGAAGCTGTGCCGATAAATGTAAACACGGCTTTGCACGACGTGAGCGCTGAAAACAAAAACAGAGATGAAAAACCACCTCTGTTTTCTTTATTATAGGGTTTTGCAAATCAATAACTAAAGCTTTTTTGCCTACTTTTCTTCCAGAAGAAAAGTACGGTCGAAACAAAAACAGAGATGAAAAACCACCTCTGTTTTCTTCATTATAGGGTTTTGCAAATCAATAACTAAAGCTTCTTTTGCTTACTTTTCTTCTCGAAGAAAAGTAAGTTATTCGTACTGCGCGAGCATTTCGCTTACGACCTCGCGGAGCTTACCTGCCGCCTCGTCTATCGCAACGTCATATTTTGCGCTCTTGTCTCTGTATGAAATCTCGATAACGCCGCGCTCGCAGGTCTTGGGGCTGACAACCGCTCTGACGGGAACGCCATAAAGATCTGCGTCCGCAAACATAACGCCGGGACGGATGTTTCTGTCGTCATAAAGAACCTCAACGCCGAGCTTTTCAAGATCTGCGCAGAGCTTTTCAGCCGTCTTTGTAACGGTTTCATCGTCCGAACGGAGGTTGCATACCTCAACCTGCCAGGGAGCAATGCTCATCGGCCAGATGGGGCCGTAATCGTCATGGCTTTCCTCGCATATGGACGCCGCAAGTCTGCCGACGCCGATACCGTAGCAACCCATTACCGGGTTCTGCGTTTCGCCGTTCTTATCTATATATTCCATTCCCATCGACTTTGTATATTTCGTTCCGAGCTGGAATATGTTGCCGATTTCGATACCCTTTTTGATTGTTATCGAATGTTTGCCGCAAACGGGGCAAATGCCGCCTTCGGTTGCCTTCGCAACGCTGACGTATTCAACCTCGCCGACGTCTCTTGCAATGTTCATTCCCTTGAAATGCGTATCTTCCTTGTTTGCGCCCGCAACAAGAGAATTTATTCCCCTGAGAGATTCGTCATAAACAACGGTTACGCCCTCCGGCAGTCCGACAGGGCCGATAAACCCGGGATGAACGCCCATTGCCTCCGTAACGGTTGCGGGATGAACGTCCGCACGCAGATAGTTGCGGAGCTTCGTTTCGTTTATTTCAAGGTCGCCGCGGACGAAAACAATAACAAGAGAATCGTCTGCATTGCGCTGATAAAGCACAGCCTTGCAGGAACGCTCCTTCGGAGCATTGAGATAATTGCAGACATCCTCGATAGTTTTCTGATGAGGCGTGTATACCTCTTCAAGCGGCTCGATTTCACATTCGTGATTATGAACGATGCAGTCCGCCGCCTCCATATTTGATTTATAATCACATTCCGAACAGATGACAAGCGTATCCTCGCCGATGTCGGAGAGGAGCATAAACTCGTGCGATACGCTGCCGCCCATCATACCGGAATCGCTCTTTACCGCAACGAAATTCTTTACGCCGCAGCGATGGAAAATGCGGTTATATGCTTCGTAGCACTCTTCATAATAGTTGAGGAGATCTTCCCAGGAGGTATGGAAGGAATATGCGTCCTTCATTGTAAACTCTCTGACGCGGATAAGTCCGCCGCGGGCGCGGGGCTCGTCACGGAACTTTGTCTGTATCTGATAGATCATATAAGGGAATTTTGTATATGTCTGCGCCGCAACACGGGCAAGATGAACAGCGGCTTCCTCGTGCGTCATGCCGAGAACCATATCGGCGCCGTTTCTGTCCTTGAAGCGGAGCATTTCGCTGCCGATCGAATCATATCTTCCGGACTCTTTCCATATCGACGCAGGCATTGCAACGGGGAAGAGCACCTCCTGCCCGCCGATTCTGTCCATCTCCTCGCGCAGAATGTTTTCAATCTTTCTTGTTATACGCTTTGTGGAGGGATAGAGCGAGAAAATGCCCGTTCCGACCTGCTTTATATATCCTCCTCTGACCATCAGCGCGTGGCTCGCAATCTGACAATCCGCAGGAGCTTCCTTGAAATGTTCGCCCAAGAGCTTTGAAACCTTCATCATAAAAATAAACGTCCTTTTTCAAAATATTACAAATTATTTTATCACTATATTCAGCCCGTGTCAACGAAATAGAAAAAATTTTTCGCCCTGCATGCGAGCAGACGCAAATTCATTGACTTTTTGCGCCGTTTCTGATATAATTCAGACCGTAAAAAAAGCAAATCCGGGGAGGATATTTTTATGCCCAAAATGCAGCCCGACGTTTTTTCAAGTCCCGTTATAAAGAGATATAACGGCGGAAAGCCCGTGCTTTCAAAAGAGGATATTCCGTATCCCGCCGACCTTGTTTTCAACGCCGGAGTGGCAAAATTCGGCGGAAAATATGTAATGGTTTTCCGTGACGGTTATGAGCGCACGGAATGGGGCGGCACGGTTCATACCGTCATAGGCATTGCCGAAAGCGACGACGGGAAAAAGTGGACAGTCCGCAAAACGCCCTTTATGACCTGCGAAATGATGAATGACCCCGATGTCACAATGGTTTATGACCCGAGACTGACCGTCATCGAAGGCAGACTTTATATCTGCTTTGCCGTTGACACAAGACACGGCGTCCGCGGCGGAGTTGCCGTAACGGACGATCTTGAAAACATTGAAATTCTTTCGCTCTCCGTTCCGGATAACAGAAATATGGTGCTTTTTCCGGAGAAAATCGGCGGAAATTATGTCCGTCTCGAAAGGCCTATGCCCGTTTATTCAAGAGGCGGAAAGGATCGCTTTGATATATGGCTTTCCGAATCGCCCGATATGCGGTTCTGGGGAAAATCCCGCCTTCTGATGGGCGTTGAGGACGTGCCGTTTGCAAACGACAAAATCGGCCCCGGCGCACCTCCGATAAAGACGGAAAAGGGATGGCTGACGCTCTTCCATGCCGTTCAGAGAGACCCCTCGCGCGGGAAAAACGGCTGGGAAAAGCAATGGACAAAATGCTATCACGCGGGCATAATGCTCCTCGATCTCGATGATCCGTCAAAGATAATCGGCAAGAGCGACGTTCCGCTCATCGCTCCCGAAACCTATTGGGAAACGGACGAGGGCTGCCGGACAAACGTCATCTTCCCCGGCGGAATGATCCTCGAAGATGACGGCGAGGTCAAAATATATTACGGCGCCTCGGACACCGTCGAGTGTCTTGCAACGGCAAGCCTCGATGATCTTCTCGGGCTTGTGATATGAAAAAACGCACGGAATTCGGATGAATTCCGTGCATTTTGTTTCAGGTGTTATTTTTGAGGGGATTATGTGCCTCCCTCGCCGAGGGAGGGGAACCACGAAGTGGTGGAAGGAGTTTGAAGGAGTTTTGAGAGAAAACTCTCCTTCCGTCACGACTGCGTCGCGCCACCTCCCTCGGCGAGGGAGGCTTTTGGCGTCGGCGGAGAATCTGTTGTTTCTTCCGACATAACCGTTTTCACAATAAAATCGATATACTTGCACACGCCGTTGAAATTTGAATCAATCTGATAATTTGTAAACCGTATAACCCTCAAATTATAACATTCGAGAATACCCGTGCGAAATTCGTCCCGTTGTTTTCCTTTTGCGGTGTAATGCTGAGAACCGTCTATTTCTATAACAAGATTCGCCTTGTGGCAATAAAAATCGGCTATGAAATCATCAATCGCCTTTTGGCGTTGAAAGCGAGGCTTGTACGCAGAAAGAAAATCATACCACAAGCGATTTTCCTGCGGAGTTGCATTTTTGCGCAAATCTTTTGCAAGAGCAATATTTTTTCTGTTGTAACGCAATGACATTCCGACGCTTCTCCCGTTTTTTATTCATCCTCATACAGCTTTTTCGGTGTATTTGTGAGTCCTGCGAGGTAATCGAGGGAGACATTATAAAATTTTGCAAGGGTGACGAAATGGTGCATGGGCAGCTCTCGCTTGCCCGTTTCATACATTGAATAATGTTGCGGAGATATTTTCAAAACAGCCGCAATATTTCTTTGACTCAAATCATGGTCTTCTCTCATATCGCGAAGCCTTTGGTAATACATTGAAATCTTCTCCTGTGCCGAGGTTAGCTAAGCTAATCTCATACATTTTTGAAAATTGTACCATGCATACAAATGTATGACTTGAAATTCATACGAACGTATGCTATAATGCAATGCATACAAACATATGTAAAGGAGAATTTTCAAAATGATTACCAAAGAGGAAGAAAAGGGCATGCTGAAAGAGCATATGGCGGTGCTTGAACAGAGCATAGAGCTGTCAAAAGTCGCTATATCCGTAGATATTACGTATCTGGAGTCTGTCGGCAAATCGTGGTACGGGCTGACGAAAGTGAACGAAGACGATGAATCGCGCAGCGCGGCGCTTGACGACGTGCGCAGATCGCTGAAAAAAGACATAGAAATACTTTATGATAAGTTTGAAGAATATTGCGACATTGCGAAAAAGCTGGGTTCTCTCTGATATTTATTTTTCCCCGCCCGGGCATTTTTCAGACAAAATAAAAAAATCCCGCAGAAGCTGCGGGAAAGCGCAAAAAAACCTCGCCTGAAAGGCGAGGTTTTTTGGTGCTCCATCGGAGAGTCGAACTCCGGACACCATGATTAAAAGTCATGTGCTCTACCTACTGAGCTAATGGGGCGCTTTTTCATGCCTAAATATATTATCACACGAAAATGCTTTTGTCAATACGTTTTTTTGAAAATATCGGCAGGGAAATGAAGTTTGCGCGGCTTTTTATATCCGGAAAACGGTTTTTCCCGCGTATATACGCAAAACAAACAGGGAAAATAAATAAAAAAACGGTTTGGGAAAATTATTATGAAAATTCTGAAAAGCGCCGCCGCAATCGTCGTCGCGGTTTTTATGCTCGTCATGCCCGCAGGGGCAGAGGGCGAAAAGAAATATATAAAATGGGTGGATTTCGGGGTGACGGCGGAGGCTCTTGCGGACGCCGCGTCACTTGATATAAAGAGCTATGAAAGCGGGAACCGCGTCGACTGGGTCAGCGCGCTTGCACACCTCGGCGCAAAATACGGCGGGGACTTTTCGCGTTATAAAAAGAGTGACCTCAAAGCCGCATTTGAAAAGCTCTACGCCGATCCCGCGGCATTTGATGATGAGAAATATTATCCGTATTATAAGCAGGCATACGGAGCGGTGATATCGGGCTGGCTTGGGGAATATTACGTCCGCGACGGGGAAAAGCTCACGAAAAAATACGGCATAAAAGCCTTTTCGCCGATAGCGGGCGGATATTATTATTCGGATTATGACGATTTCGGCGCGTCGCGGTCATACGGTTACAGGCGCCGGCACCTCGGTCATGACATGCTCGGCAGCGTCGGCACGCCGATTATTGCCATGGAGGCGGGCTATGTCGAGGCTGTCGGCTGGAATATGTACGGCGGGTGGCGCATAGGCATACGCTCCTTTGACGGTCTGCGTTATTATTACTATGCCCATCTGCGAAAGGGTCATCCGTTCTGCGGCGATATAGAAGAGGGAGATACGGTTTATGCCGGGCAGGTGATAGGTTATCTCGGCATGACGGGATACAGCACGAAAAAGAACGTAAACAACATAAACGTCCCGCACCTGCACGTTGGCATGCAGCTGATTTTTGACTCATCGCAGAAGGACGGCGTAAATCAGATATGGATAGACATGTATGCGATAACGGGGTTTCTTTCAAAATACAGAAGTTATGTTTTCAAGGGCGACGACGGTGAATATCATGCAAAAAATCCGACAGAGGATTTCTCCCTGCCGGATTGATATCATATGACTATGGGCATATTCCGAAGCTCGCCGCTTGAAATTCTGTCTCGTATTCTGTATGCGTAAGGCTCGAGATAATCCCCGCAGGGGGAACAGAGCCCGTCTTTTATAAGCTCTTTTATGAGTCTGTCGCAGAGCTCCTCGACAGCCTCCGCGGAGGCTTTTCCGTCCGAGGTGCCGGCGGAAAGGAGAGCGTCCAGCTTTTCGGCGCAGTCGCCGAGACGGGGAAGGGATTTCATGGCGCGGAGCGACCACTTGTAATACGGGCAGTGCCTGTCACAAAGGAGGAAAGCCGCCTCCGTATATTTTTCCGCAAAGCGGGTGAGCGCGAGCACCGCCGCTCCCTTTTCCCCATGGGAAAGGCAGCGGGAAAAGTTATATTGTCCCGCCTGCGCGATGATGAAAAGGCATGACGCCAGCTTTTTCAGCTTTATGTCCGTCGGCATGCCGTAAAGAATTTTGTTTCTTATTTCCGTGAATTTTCCCAGCGGGTCACAGAAGATTTCGCCGTTTGTCGCCTCCGCAAGATAAAATGACGGCGTATAGAGCCAGTCATAAAGCGTTTCGGGGGCGCCGGGCTTGCCGGTGTAATTTTTATAGAACCCCTCGATTGTCTGAACGCCCTTTGCGTCACCGCCGAAAAGACTCTTTTTTGAAGGGGCGATATCGCCGAAGTCCTTCGGGAGCTTTTCGTATGCGCGGAAAAGACGGAAGCCGTATCTGCGCTCGTCCTCCTCCGTTATCCAGAGGCAAAAGCCGGGTGTGAAATCATGGTCGCGGGAGAGCTCGTCGTCAAAGCCGAAACATTCCGACCCGTGCCCGACAAGCCCCGCGCAGATTCTGTCCTTCTGTTCTTTGAATTCGTCCTCAATCATCTGTCGTCCGTATTCTTCAAAAAACCTTCTCGACAGTTCAATTCCCTTCATATATCTCCTTTGAGCGTGCAAAAAGTATGTCGGCGCGTTCGTTCTGACCGAAATCCCTGTATGCCGGAGCGCATTTTGAGCAGACGAAAGCATAATTTCCGTCATGCGGGAGCGTTTCTGCCGACAGGTATTCCCAGCCGCTTTCAAGCGCGGCGGGGATTTTTTCGTTTTCCCCGCAGCTGTAATAAAGCTGCGCAAGGTTTACATAGCTTACGGCAATCTCCCCTTCGTGACCGCCGCATTTTTTCAGCGTTCCGATTGCAAGGAAGAACATTTCCTCCGCCTCCGCCGTCCTGCCGACGTCCGCAAGGGAAAGCGCGAAATTGTTATAAAAGGCGGCGAGGAGAAAATCGTCGCTTTCAAGCGAGCTTTCATAGACCGCGCGTGCCTTTTCATAGAGCGGCAGAGCTTTTTCCGCCTCCCCGAAGGCTTTCATTGTCGTTGCGCAGTTTATGATGACCGTTGCGCCCGATACGGTTTTTTCCATGCCGAGCTTTTCCGCAAGCGCGAGCGCCTCGTTTACAGCCGCAAGCCCCTTTTCCTTTTCCCCGGTGCGACGGAAATATCCCGTCTCCTCATTGAGAACGTAAAGAAGTCCGTTTTCATCGCCTATGGCGCGGGCGTCACGCTCCCAGTAATCAATCAGCCTGCCTGCCGCCGCAAGGTCACCTCTTGAAAATATTTCGTCCAGCTTTGCAAAAAAGCGCGCGAGATTTATTTTGTCCGACCGTTCGTTTGAACAGCTTTCACATTCAAATTCCGTTATGTCTTTCATATTTTCCTCCGAAAAAGTCACTCGTTTGTGCCGGAAAATTCGTTTTTATATGCCTTTTCTTTGTTTTCTTTGCGGAGACGCGCGGAGCGTATCAACGCATAAACCGTCATTACGACGGCATAGACAAGCGTGAAAAAGAGGGAAAGGAACACGACCTGCTTTCCGCCCGACGTAATGCCCGAAAGATAACAGAGAACAACGATGAATTCCGTCAGCGCGAGAACAAAATGTATCGCGACGCGGACGGGGAAAATTCCGAGCGCCTTTACGCCGAGAACGAGATCCGTCACCGAAAGGAGAAGACAGAAGAGAAGCGCGTAACCGAAAAGCGCGGTGTTATACGCGATTGTCTGCTCCGGAATTATTATCTTCGCGAAAAACGATACGAAAAGGAACATAAACATGAAATACGTTCCCGTTTTGCTGATTATCCTTGATATTGCTCCAAAAAATTTATCTTTTTTGCTCATATGTGCCTCCGCCATTGTTTTACAAGATATTTTACCACAAAAACGGAGGTCAAATCAACGTTTTTTTGTGAATTTACCGCAGTGACGTCAATTTCTTTATCCAGCGGGCGTCCTCCGGCGAAAGGGCGGACGTCGCAAAAAGGAAAAACAGATAAAGCACGGCGCAGAGACCGATTCCGAATATCGCCGAAAACAGGGGCGAGGGATTCATCGGAAAGATGATCAGTGTCGACACGGAGCACGCTCCGGCAATGCACACCAGCGGCATGACAACTCTCCTTCCGATCATCAGTCTTGCGCCCGTTATGTGCAGAAGGCGTCCGGCGGAAAGAGCGACGTTCATCGTTTCCGTTATGTATATGCAGGCGATATATCCCGTAATGCCCCATTCCGGAAGCAGCAGGGAAATGAGCAGAATACTGACGGCGGCGTCCAGAATGTTTACCCGCATGCAGTAAAGCTGTTGCCCCAGCCCTTTGAGCATTCCGTCGACGGTCATGTCAAGATACATAAGCGGCACGAGAGGGGCAATCAGCCCGATATATTTTGCCGCGTCCGCGCTTTTGTATATAAGAAGTCCGAGCGGCTCCGAAAAGCA
>DHMB01000005.1:0-804 GCA_002405565.1 Clostridiales bacterium UBA4653 | reverse complement strand
GCTCCGAAAAGCAGATGAACATCCCCGCCGTGCCTATGCCGAATATAAGCGCCGCGCCGCAGGCGCGCTTCACCATATAACATATTTCCTTATCGCCCTTTATCTTATCCGACCTTGCGGAAAGCTCCGAAAGCTCCGGAATTATGAGCGACGAAAACACCGCGCACAAAGCCGAAGGAAAGAGCAGCACCGGCATTGCCATTCCGGAGACCGTTCCGTATGCGGAGAGCGATTCTGCCCTTCCGGCGCCGAATTTTTCAAGTCCGCGCGGGATGAGCATGTGCTCGATTGCGACGAGTCCGCTGCGAAGGCATGACGAAAGCATTATCGGCAGGGCAATCGCAACGACGTTCCCGCAGGAGGAGCTGTCGCAAAGCGACGGATGAAGGTGCTTTTTTCTGTCGGCAAGGTAAAAGAGGAGCAGATAAGAAAAGGAAAGTCCCTCCGAAATGCTCATCCCGAGGACGAGCGCAAGACAGGCATACTCCGTTCCGAGGGGGCAAAGCCTGCCGAGAAAAAATACCGTCACGGCGATTTTCACAAACTGCTCAAAAACCCCCGAAAGCGCACTCTTTGCCGACC
Organism: Clostridiales bacterium UBA4653; assembly: GCA_002405565.1. Taxonomy (GTDB): domain Bacteria; phylum Bacillota; class Clostridia; order Oscillospirales; family CAG-272; genus CAG-841. Next base: position 222 of record DHMB01000005.1, on the reverse strand, counting down.
GCCTCACCGCATAGAAGTAACCCGAAAACACGTTTGACACCGCGATGAACGGCAGAGCCGCGGAAAGTGCGCGGAAGCACATCGAAACCTCCGGCTCGCCGATTGCTTTTTCCGCGAGCACGCCGGAGAAGGCAAAGAGGAGCACAGCCGCCCCTCCGCCGAAGCAGAGCGCATAGACGACGCATTTTTTCACCGCGCGGATGATACCTCCGTCGCAGTTTT
>DHMB01000003.1 GCA_002405565.1 Clostridiales bacterium UBA4653 | reverse complement strand
AACTCTGATAGATTACATTCGGGTATCGGTTACCTTACTCCGAATGAATGTTTTGAAAAATTAACTCTTTAATTTGTCTATTTATCTTGACAAGTTTCCCTCCCCGGACACCGTTCGGGAAGATTTTTGAGGGCTTAATATAGAGATTCGGATTCTCGCAGCTCGACGCCGCTCGGTCGTCGCGGCTCTGACAGCCTGGTTAAAGGCTGTCATTCACTACCGCTCCGTTCGAATCCCAATTTTATGAGAGAAAACAAAAACAGCACCCGACAGGGTGCTGTTTTGTTTTGGCTGGGATATAGGGATTCGAACCCCAACATACAGAGTCAGAGTCTGCTGTGCTACCGTTACACAATATCCCATCGGTTGCGTATGATAGTATATCAACATTGAAGGGATTTGTCAAGATTTTTTTGCAAATTTCTTGATAAAAATTTTATGCAGAAGAAAAATATTTTATTCACCGCGCCGGAAGGAGCAGTTCTCGTCGTAAAAAATATAAATGCAAGCGAAAGAAAACGAATTTTTTATACGTCGCTCGGTATTTTTCAGGATAGCGAAATCGTTCTTTTCATGCACGGAAAAAGCGGAGCGATTATAAAGTCGGGCAAGACAAAGCTCGCGCTGGCGGGAAAAGCCACAGACGAAATTATTTGCGAAAGAAAGTAATAAACGGGACGGGACAGGTATAGATTTATATAAAATAAGGAAAGGATGTTGCGAAAGATGAAAAATATGCCTGTCATTGCGCTTGCGGGTAACCCGAACAGCGGGAAAACAACGCTCTTCAATCTGCTCACAAAAAGCGGAGAAGCCACCGGAAACCGCGCGGGCGTTACCGTCAGCGCAAAGAGTGCGCCGCTGAAAATCGGTAATTTCAAAGCGGAGATTACAGACCTTCCGGGAACGTATTCCCTCTCGCCTTATGGCGGCGAGGAGCAGGCGGCGGAACGCTTTATAAAAAGCGGAAAAGCCGATACCGTAATCGACGTCGCGGACGCGACAAACCTTGAAAGAAGTCTCTTTCTCGCGACCGAGCTTGCCGAGAGTCATCCGCAGGTCATTATCGCTCTCAATATGATGGATGAGGCCGAGCGCGACGGGACGAAGATTGACGCAGGACTTCTCTCGGAACGGCTCGGAATTCCCGTCATACCGATATCGGCGGCGAAAAACAGAGGTATAAAGGAGCTTGTCGACGCGGCACAGAACGCTGTGCCGAAAGTCCCGAAATCCGTCTTTTCCGGCGGCGAGGAGCGCAGTCGATTCTGCCGCAGGCTTGCGGCGGAGGTGACGCACGGAGAGCCCGCAAAGGAATCGTTTTCCGACCGTATCGACAGGATTATCTGCAAGAAATATATCGGTCTTCCCCTGTTTTTCGCCGTTGTTTTCATTATGTTTGCCGTGACGTTTTCCGGCCCCGTGAAGGCGCTTTCGGAGCTGTTCGTTTCGCTTTCCGATGAGCTTTCAGACGTCGTCTCCGCATGGCTTTCATCAGTCGGCGCGGGAAAATTTCTCGTCGGACTTGTTTCCGAGGGACTTATCAAGGGGACGGGGGCGGTTCTGTCGTTTCTGCCGCAGACGGCGGCGCTCTTCTTTATGCTCGAACTTCTCGAAGATACGGGATATATGGCTCGCGCGGCATACGTTTCCGACGGACTTCTCCGCTCCGCCGGACTTTCAGGAAAAGCGTTCATCCCGCTGCTAATGGGCTTCGGGTGCACAGTGCCCGCGGTCATGGCGACGGAAACTCTCGACCCCGCCGAGCGGCGCTCCGTCATATTTTCCCTTCCGTTTATCCCGTGCAGTGCAAGACTGCCCGTGTTTACGATGATAATCGGCACGTTCTTTCAAAGCCATTCCGCAATAATGGCTTTTCTCATTTATCTTCTCGGAATCCTGACGGCATACATAAGCGCGCTTATATATTCAAAATCCAAAAAGGGGCGCGTTGCCCCTCCGCTGACGGTCGAGCTGCCGAAATACCGTCTGCCGACCTTAAAAAATCTCACAACGGCGATGAAGCACAAGCTCCTCGCGTTCATATCCCGCGCAGGGACGGTCGTTCTGCTTTGCAGTGTCGCAGTGCACCTGCTCTGCTCCCTTGACGGTCACCTCCGCATGACAGAGGACGCGTCGGAAAGCCTTATGGCTCATGCGGGAGGACTTATCGCCCCTCTGCTCTCTCCCCTCGGCATTGGCGACTGGCGGATTGCGGCCGCGCTTTTATCCGGCTTTTTCGCAAAGGAAACGATTGTCTCTTCCCTTTCCGTGATGTGTCCGGGCGGTCTGTCAACGGTTATCGGGCAAGCCGACGCCGTCGCATTGTGCGTTTTCGTCCTGATGTATTCCCCATGCGCCGCGACTCTTTCCGCGCAGAGGCAGCAGCTCGGATGGAAAAAATCGTTTTTTCTCGTTCTGCGATGTCTCGCTTTTGCGTATATTGCGGCTTTCATTTTGAGAAACGCTTTTTGCGTTTTGGTCAATTTTGTGTAAAAACAGCGCGATTTTTGTAGAAAATAATTAAATATGAAAAAAATTATCATATTATTTTTGTCAAATTTTTATTTTTTCATTAAAATACGCTTGACAATCTCTTCCTATGCTGATACAATATTAGTGTTAATATTTATCTAAAAGTATTGTGAAGTTATATGCAGCAAAGCTCCGAAATGCAAAAACTTATATTGGACATTCAAAACGGCGTTCCGCTCTCCTTTGAGTCGGTCTATTCGCTTTATGTCCCGCTTATAAACTCCATCGCCGAAAAATACAGCGGCTCGTCCCTGACGGGAGCAGAGCTTGAAGATTTGCGTCAGGAAGCGGCTATCGCCCTTTATGACGCGGCGCTCGCCTATAATCCCGAGCGCGGAGTTTCATTCGGGCTTTACGCAAAAATATGCATCAAAAACAGGATAATATCTTATCTGCGTGCGATTGGCGGAAAGAGCGTCAGGACAGAGCCTCTTGAAACCGCCCCGCAAAGCGGAATCACCCCGCAGAACGATATTGACCCCGAAAAGCTGATAATAAGCAAAGAGTCCCTTGCAGACCTTGAAAGACGCATTTCCCTTTCCCTTACGGATCTCGAACGTTCCGTATTTGATCTTTACCTCGCGTCCGCCTCGTATGACGATATCTCCGCGGCGCTCGGAAAACCCAAGAAATCCATCGACAACGCAATGCAACGAATCAAAGCGAAATTAAGAAAGCTTTTATAATCTTTTAAGTGCCCCCTCCGGGGTGATCATATATAATATACCAAAATAAAACTTTCCGTGTTTTGTTTTCGTTTTCACATGCCCGAATAGCTTAATGGCAGAGCGTTGTAATTCAAAGGTGTCGGTCGGAATCCGTCTTGGGGCAAAATAAATAATTTTTG
>DHMB01000001.1:5166-8823 GCA_002405565.1 Clostridiales bacterium UBA4653 | reverse complement strand
TTCAACAACACTCATCTGATGCGTGATAATTATGACCGTTATTCCGAGCTTTTTGTTTATGTCACGTATCAGCCCGAGAATGGAATGGGTGGTGTTCGGGTCAAGTGCGCTTGTCGCTTCGTCACAGAGAAGAACCTTCGGATCCGTTGCGAGCGCACGGGCGATGGCTATTCGCTGTTGCTGACCGCCGGAAAGCTGCGCGGGATATACCTTTGCCTTGTCCGGCAGACCGACCAGTTCGAGCAGTTCCATTGCGCGCTCTGCGGCTTCCTTTTTCGGTACACCGGCGAGTTCCATGGGAAAACAGATGTTTTTCAGACAGTTTTTCTGCATAAGCAGGTTAAAGCCCTGAAAGATCATTGTTATGCCGCGTCTTGCCTCGCGGAGCTGAGCGGGGGAGAGCTCCCCTATGTTCACTCCGTCGACTATGACTTCACCCTCTGTCGGGTGTTCGAGCATGTTGATACAGCGAACGAGCGTGCTTTTGCCGGCGCCGCTCATACCGATGATACCGTAAATATCGCCGTCTGCGATTGTCAGATTTATGTTGTGAAGCGCGTCGACTCTGCCGCCCGCACCCTCGAATGTCTTACAAATGTTGCGTAATTCTATCATTATAAACTTACTGCCTTATTTATTTTTGATGTCGTCAAGCGTTTTGTGGCTTGTCGAGTAAATACCCATCGGCTCAACATGAACAGCGGAAACAGAAACGATGTGTGTGCCGTTTTCCTTGTTGAAGTCGTCGAGATAGGGTGTGTGCTGGAAGTAGTTTGCGTCACATTCGCCGCTTTCAACGACGTTGTTCGGAACGACGTAATCCGAGAAAACCTTTATGTCGAGCGTGATGTTCTTCTCGGCAAGAATCTTCTTTACTTCTTCGAGAATTTCAGCGTGAGGAGTGGATGAAGCGGCAACTGTGATCTTTGTGCCTGCGAGGGAAGCGTAGTCGATTGAGGCGTCAAAGCCGTCTGTGGGGTTGTCGACTGTGCTTATAACTGCGCCGTCATACTTGCCTGCGATGAAATCAGCAACCTGCTTGCTTTCAAGGGCTGCTTTGAGCGCCTTTATCTTGGGAGTATTCTCGTTGCCTTCCTTGACGGCGAGAATGTTTGCGTATTTACTGTATGAGCCTTCGATGGCGAGAGAGTCCTTTGTGGGGTTGAGGCTTGCGGAAATTGCATAGTTTGAGTTGATGACCGCATAGTCAACATCGGAGAGGAAGTTGGGAAGCTGAGCCGCTTCAACTTCTTTGATTGTGATGTTATAAGGATTTTCGACGATGTCACGAACGGTTGCCGTTATGCCTGCGCCTTCCTTGAGCTTGATAAGTCCGTTTGCTTCGAGAAGAAGGAGCGCGCGGGCTTCGTTTGTTGTGTCATTGGGAACTGCGATTGTTACGCCTTCCTTGCCGCCGCACGAAGCGAGGAGCAGAAGGGCAATGGCGAGTGTGATGACGATTGCTGCGATTTTTTTCATTTTTGAAATCTCCTTTGAGAAAAATAATTTTGAAAACAAAAAACGGAAGCCTTGAAAATACGGCTTCCGAAGATTGCTTTATTTACATTATCCGCTTTTGGGATCAGACGTTTTTTTGCGTGCGGAAACGTATGATACAGCAATCTTCGGCTTGCATCATAGACATGCACATTATCATCCCTTTAAGCGTAAGCGCTGTAAGCATCACGTGTTCCTCCCTGCGGATAAATATGGACGTATCATATCACAAAGGCGGGGGCTTGTCAAGAGGGAATTTGAAAAAATGTGCAATTTTTTTCGGAATTTATTTAAGGTCGACTCTTTTATAAGCCGAGCCGCCGATGGTTTTCCAGGTTATGTCGTTTTCTGTCATAACGATGTAGCCCCTGTCGGAATTGAGCTTCGGAATCGATACGGAGCCCGGATTTACATATAAAAACGAGCCGTGGTCGTCGCAGGCGGGGACGTGTGTATGTCCGCAGAGAAGGATGAAATCGCCCGCCATTTTCGGGGGATTATCGTCATTGAAAAGATGACCGTGCGTTGCGAATACGGTCTTTCCGCCGATATAAAGCAGAGCATAATCCGCTTTTATGGGGAAATCAAGAACCATCTGGTCGACTTCGCTGTCGCAATTTCCGCGCACGCAGATGATGTTTTCCTTTATCCCGTTGAGAAGTGCTGCGACCTTTTTTGTGTCGTACCCGCCGGGAATATCGTTTCTCGGACCGTGATAGAGCAGATCTCCGAGGAGAACGAGCTTATCGGGCTGTTCGGCGTTGTATGCCTCTATGAGCTTTTCGCAAAAGAGAGCGGAGCCGTGAATATCGGAGGCAATCATAAGTTTCATATAAACATCCTCACTTTCGGTTTATAATTTCGCAGATACATTCATCTGCCGGTCTGCCGGAAAGCAGAACCTTGCAGAGGGAGGCATATGCTTTTGCTTTTTCCGTTTTGCCGGATTTTTCAAGTTGTTCTGTGCGATTTTCAAGATCGAAAAACCAATTCTCATATTCCTCGTTTGTCGGGCGGGAGTGAGTTGTTTTCAGCTTTATGATAAGAGCATTTTTTGCGCGCTCTTTCATTTCGGAAAGCAGTTTTTCCGTATCTGCCGTTTCCGGTTTCCCGTAGACAGCGTTGAAAATGGCAAAGAATTTCTCGCCGGAATATGTAAGGTAGTCTTTTGCGTCCGATTCCGTCAAAGCCATTGCCTTCTCCTTTCGACGAATGAAAATTTTTCGCTGAGACCTGAATTTTGCCGACTTTATAATACTATCATAAATTACATGCATAATCAAGAGAAAAATTACATAATCATCTTAAAATCGCTGTTGCTTTTTTGCGCGTTTTGATGTATAATGAGGTTGTGATGGATACGGAGGCGTATCCGCAAATAACAAAAACGGAGGGAAAACAGTTATGGGACTTATTAAAGCACTTTCGGGAGCTGTCGGCGGTACGCTTGCCGACCAATGGAAGGAGTTTTTCTATTGCGACGCTCTCTCATCGGATACTCTTATGATAAAGGGCGAAAAGCGTGTCAGCGGTCGTTCGTCCAACACAAAGGGAAATGACAATATCATTTCAAACGGTTCGGGAATTGCCGTCGCAGACGGTCAGTGTATGATGATCGTTGAGCAGGGAAAAATCGTTGAGGTGTGCGCCGAGCCCGGCGAATACACCTACGACATGTCCACTGAGCCCTCCATCTTCTGCGGTGATCTGGGCGACGGCATCAAGAGCGTCTTTGCCAACATCGGCAAGCGCTTCACCTTCGGCGGCGAGGCTCCCAAGGATCAGCGNNTGCGCCGAGCCCGGCGAATACACATATGACAAGTCAACGGAGCCCAGCATATTCACAGGCCCCCTCGGCAAGGGAATAATCGATACTTTCAAAACCATAGGCAAACGCTTTACTTACGGCGGAGACACGGGCAAGGATCAGAGAGTTTACTATTTCAACACAAAGGAACTCATTGACAACAAGTTCGGCACACCGAACCCCATCCCGTTCAGAGTTGTTGACGCAAACATCGGGCTTGACATCGACGTTTCCGTCCGTTGCTCCGGCGTTTATTCCTATAAGATTGCAGACCCGCTTCTTTTCTATACGAACGTGTGCGGCAATGTTGAAAGAGAATACACAAGAGACACGATTGACGGTCAGCTCAAGAC
>DHMB01000001.1:4484-5108 GCA_002405565.1 Clostridiales bacterium UBA4653 | reverse complement strand
GAGTTTATAAGCGCGCTTCAGCCCGCTTTCGGTAAGCTCTCCGAGCTCGGACTCCGCCCGAACCAGATAGTTGCTCACAACACAGACCTTGAAAACGCAATGAACAGCGCGCTTTCCGCAAAATGGGGCGAGTTGAGAGGACTTAAAGTCGTCAGCATTGCGCTCGGCTCGGTAACGCTTCCCGAAGAGGACGCAGAGCTGATAAAGAAGGCGCAGCACGCGGCAATCCTCCGCGATCCTTCAATGGGTGCGGCAACGCTCGTCGGCGCACAGGCGGAGGCTATGAAAGCCGCTGCCGCAAACGAAAACGGCGCGATGATGGGCTTTATGGGTATGGGAATGGCAGCTCAGGCAGGCGGAATGAACGCTCAGAGCCTCTATCAGATGGGTCAGCAGTCAAGACAGCAGCAGCCGCAGCCGACGCCTGCTCCCGCAGGCGCCTGGAAATGCAAATGCGGAGCGACTGTAACAGGCAAATTCTGCACGGAATGCGGAGCCAAAAAGCCGGATGACGGCTGGACGTGTCCGTCCTGCGGAGCGAGAAACAAGGGCAAATTCTGCGCAGAATGCGGAACAAAGAAGCCCGAAGGCGCACCGCTTTACCGTTGCGACAAGTGCGGCTGG
>DHMB01000001.1:0-4419 GCA_002405565.1 Clostridiales bacterium UBA4653 | reverse complement strand
TGCGGCTGGGAGCCGGAAGATCCTGCTCATCCGCCGAAGTTCTGCCCCGAGTGCGGCGACATCTTTGACGATAAGGACAGAAAATAATACATTCACTGCGGGAAAGACATTTTTGCCTTTCCCGCAGGCATATACGGAGGGAAAGATATCTCTATGGCAGATATTATAGAGTATAAATGTCCGTGTTGCGGCGGAGCGATCAGCTTTGACAGCAAGACTCAGAAGCTGAAATGCCCGTATTGCGATACGGAATTCAACGTCGATGATCTCAAGTCGCTTGACGAGGCGCTATCCGAAAGCGACGGGGAAAAGGAGACAAAATGGGCGGAAACGCCTGAGACCGAATGGAGCGATTCGGACGGCGTCCGTTCTTACATATGCAATTCCTGCGGAGGAGAGATTGTATGCGACGAAAACACCTCGGCGACGAGCTGTCCGTTCTGCGGAAACCCCGTCGTTCTGACTGAAAGGCTCGGCGGTACGCTCAAGCCCGACTGCGTCATTCCTTTCAAATTCGGAAAAGACGAGGCGAAAAAGAAACTGCTTGAACATTTTTCGGGGAAAAAGCTCCTTCCGAAGGTGTTCAAGGATGAAAATCATATAGACGAGATAAAAGGAATTTACGTTCCGTTCTGGCTTTTCGACTCGGATGTCGACGCCGACATAAGATACAGGGGAACGAAGGTTCATATGTGGAGCGACTCGCGCTATAACTATACGGAAACGAGCTATTTCTCCATATTCAGAAAGGGAACATTGGATTTTGAAAACGTGCCTGTCGACGGGTCGAGCAAGATGGCAGATGACCTTATGGAATCTATCGAGCCGTTTGACGCTTCGGAAGCCGTCGACTTTCAGACGGCATATCTTGCCGGCTATCTTGCCGATAAATACGATGTTTCAAAGGATGACAGTATTGACCGTGCAAACAAGCGCATAAAGAAGAGCACAGAGGATTGCTTTGCGTCGACCGTGCGCGGTTATGCAACTCTTCGCACGGAAAACAGCAACGTCGGCATAAACGGCAAAAAAACCAGGTATGCGCTTTATCCCGTATGGATTTTGAATACAACCTGGAGAGGAAAGAAATACACCTTTGCGATGAACGGTCAGACGGGAAAAATGGTCGGCAATCTGCCGATGGATAAGGGTGCGTACTGGAAATGGTGGGCGATATACGCGGCGATTTCGAGCGCGGTTGCGTTCGGTGTGATCACGCTTTTGTCGCTACTTTGAGAGGTGACGGCTATGAAAAAATATTTATCGATTGTTTTTGCCGTAATTCTTCTTGCCCTGACAGTGTTTTCGTGCTTTGCGGCGGATGGCAGACCTCCGCTCGTCGTTGACAATGCAAACTTGCTTACGGCAAGCGAAGAATATTCTCTTGAAAGCTACCTTTCTGACATAAGCGACCGTCTCGGCGTAAATATCGTCGTCGTGACGGAAAACTCAATAGGCTCAAAAACCCCGATGGAATACGCCGACGACTATTTTGATTACAACGGCTACGGTGATGACGGCGCGCTCCTGCTTATCAGCATGGCGGATCGCGATTGGTATGTTTCGACGAAGGGCTCGTGTATTGAGAAAGTAAATTACAGAAGGGTCGAAAGAAGAATTCTCTCCGACCTCAGCGACGGAGATTATTATTCCGCGTTTATCGCCTATGCGGACACCTGCGAGAGCATGATGACCGGAGGTTCCGGTGGCTCTTCTTCCGATGGCTCGGACGGAATTGTCTCCGATTTGCCCACATTTTTGGTTTTCGCGGTTATAGCCGGCGTTATAATATCGTTTTTGATAATGATAAAATATACAAAACAGCTCAAGAGCGTCAAAGCCAAGGCGAAGGCGGACGATTACGTCGTCAAGGACAGTCTTGATATCAAATCCGCAAAGGACATATTCCTTTACAGGACGGTTTCCCGTGTCAGACGTCAGACCGAAAGCAGCGGAGGTGGCGGAGGAATACATACTTCGTCATCCGGCTCGTCTCACGGCGGAGGCGGCGGCAAATTCTGACCTACTTTTCTTCTGGAAGAAAAGTAGGCAAAAGAAGCTTTGGTTACTGTTTTTGTGCAGACCTTTTATCATCTGCGAAGACGGAGATGAGCCAAAAACAAATGTTGCGTCTAATTCGTGAAGAAGAGCAGAAAAAAGAAGCTTCGGTTATTGTTTTTGTGCGGTTTTGTGCCGATCTGTTATCATTTTTGCAATCAAAAAACAGGGACGATTTTGTCCCTGTTTTTTCTGTTGACGGAAAAAGGAGCCCTTGCGGGTTCCTTTTTTAATCAGGCTATGAAATTTTCAATATCGCGCACGACTTCGTCGCGACAGGTGTCGTTCAAAATTTCGTGACGGCAGTTTTCATAAAGCTTTATGCGGACGTCACAACCCGCTTTTCTCAGCTTTTCATAAACCTTGGTCACGCCTTTTCCGTAATCGCCGACGGGGTCATCCGCTCCGGAGACAAGGAGCACGGGCATTTTTATATTTTTGAACCACGCCGCCCGGTTTGCCTTTTTATTGAGGGTTACAAGGTCGTGCATAGCGCTGAGTGTAAACTTGAATGTACAATACGGATCTGCGGCGTACTTCTTTTTTTGCTCTTTGTCTTTCGTCAACCACGCGATCGGGTCGTTTTCGTTTTTGAAATGCGAGTTGTATGTTCCGAAAGCGAGATTGTCGATTGTTTTTGAAATGTGTCGATCGCCTTTGAAGATTTTTGCAATGTCGATTGCGAAAAGTCCGATTCCCGCCGCAGGGTTCGGGCCGCCCGTTCCCATGATTATAAATTTGTCGGGTTTTATATATTTTTCCGCAGCGAGTCTTGATATAAATGAGCCCATGCTGTGCCCCATAAGATAATAGGGAAGAGACTCTCCATATTTTTTCTTCATCGCTTCGGCGAAAACGGAAACATCCTTTGCAAGATAGTTCCAGCCGTTTTTATGAGCAATAAATCCCAGCTCATCTGCATTTTTTGCTGTCTTTCCATGACCGAGATGGTCATATCCGAAGCAGACATAGCCGTCCTCTGCGAGCTTGCGCATAAAGAAATCATATCGTTCGATATGCTCTGTCATCCCGTGAACAACGTGAAAAAGCCCTATCGGATCGCCCTCGGGAATATATGCTTTTCCGGAAAGCGTGTGGATTCCGTCGGATGACGGAACGTATTCTTTTACTATTGTTATACCCATTGTTTCCTCCTTAAAATCCTCTGCAGGAAATGACCGCTCTGTGCCAGCCGGACAAAAGCTCCGAGCGTTTTTCGCCTGCCATATCGGGCTCAAATCTTTCTTTTTCTTTCATCAGCGAGAGAAGCTCGGCTCTGTTTTCAAAAAATCCGACAGCCAGACCCGCAAGTGCCGCCGCGCCGGCCGCGGTTGCCTCTTTCAGCTCCGACCGAATGACGGTTATATCTGAAATGTCACTCTGAAATTGCATCAAAAAGCCGTTTGCGGACATTCCTCCATCGACTTTGAGCGCTGTCAGGGGCTTTTTCATGTCGCTTTCCATGGCGCGAAGCATATCCTCGCTCTGATACGCAACAGATTCGAGCGCCGCGCGGATGATATGATTTCTTCCTGTGCCTCTTGTCAGTCCGAATATCGCGCCTCTTGCCTGCATATCCCAATACGGAGCGCCGAGCCCCGAAAATGCGGGAACGATATAGACCCCGCCCGTATCGCCGACTTTTTTGGCAAAATACTCGCTGTCTCCGGAATCGGAAATTATGCGCAGCTCATCACGAAGCCACTGAACAACCGCTCCCGAAGCGAAAACGCTGCCTTCGAGCGCGTATTCCGGCGCGCGACCTTTTTCCGTCGCCGCCGCTGTTGTAATAAGTCCGCTGTTGCTTTCGACCCTTTCATTTCCCGTGTGGGTGAGGAGGAAACATCCGGTGCCGTAAGTGTTTTTTGCGTCGCCCGCTTCGTAGCACCCCTGACCGAAAAGCGCCGCCTGCTGGTCGCCCGCAGCGCCGCAAATCGGCACACCGGCGAGACTCTCAAGCCCTTCTATTCCCTCGGCGACATAGCCGTAAAGCGCAGAGTTCTCCACCGGCTTCGGCAGCATACACATGGGCACGCCGAGCAGCTTGCAAAGCTCCTCATCCCATTCCATGCTGTGGATGTTGAACAGCATTGTGCGGCAGGCGTTGGAATAATCCGTAACATGAACGGCGCCCTTGGTCAGCTTCCAGATAAGCCATGTTTCCACTGTACCGAAAAGCAGCTCGCCGCGCTCTGCGCGTTCCTTTGCACCGGGCACATTGTCGAGAATCCACTTGATTTTCGTTCCGGAAAAATATGCGTCCAGTTTAAGGCCGGTTTTCTCGGTGATTTCCTCGCAGATTTCGTCGCTTGCAATGGAATCGCAGATTTCCGCAGTGCGGCGGCACTGCCACACAATGGC
>DHMB01000078.1:6712-9749 GCA_002405565.1 Clostridiales bacterium UBA4653 | reverse complement strand
CCGAGACCTACGTTTGAGAAGCCCATTCCGGCAACATACTGACCGAGAGCCATATCCGTTCTGCCTTCGGGAGTATTTTCAACTGCGCCGCGGAGAGAACGTGAAATGATTTCGATAGCTTTGAGATGGAACATATCGGAGAGCTCCCAAGCGCCCTTTGTGATATATCCTTCGATAGCGTGTGTAAGAGCGTCCATACCTGTTGCGGCTGTGAGTCCCTTGGGCATGCTGGACATCATATCGGGGTCAACAACTGCGACTACGGGGATGTCGTGAACGTCAACGCAAACCATCTTGCGGTTCTTCTGAACGTCCGTGATAACGTAGTTGATAGTAACCTCGGCTGCCGTGCCTGCCGTTGTCGGAACAGCGATTATCGGAACAGCCTTGTTCTTTGTGGGAGCGACGCCTTCAAGAGAGCGAACGTCCGCAAAGTCGGGATTGTTTATGATTATACCGATAGCCTTTGCCGTATCCATGGAAGAACCGCCGCCGATGGCGATGAGGTAATCTGCGCCTGCTTTTTTGAAAGCTTCAACGCCTGCCTGAACGTTTTCTATTGTGGGGTTAGGCTTGATCTCGGTGAACATATCGTAAGCAAGACCTGCTTTGTCAAGAAGGTCGGTTACCTTCTGCGATACGCCGAATTTTACAAGGGAAGGGTCGGAGCAGACGAGAGCCTTCTTGAAGCCTCTTGCCTGTGCCTCTGTCACGATGTTGGCGATAGCGCCGCTGCCGTGATAAGATGTTTCATTGAGTACAAATCTCTGTGACATGATAAAATATCCTCCGTTTTTGTATTTGTCTGCGGGAAGCCCGCACTCTGTGATTATTCTATCACCAAAATAAAATAAATTCAATCGTGTTCATAAAAAATTCCCCAAACTTGACAAAAAAATTCGCATATGATATAATACTTGCACCAAAATTTATCATATGGGAGGGCTTTTGTTATGGAAGAAAACAAAATAAACGTCAAAAAGTTGACGCTCATTGCGTCGCTTGTGCTTGTTGCCTGCGTGATTGTGGGTGTGCTCGTCTTTGCTTTTGGCAAAACCGACGACACGGTTTCCCTTGAAGGAAAGTCATATGTTCTTGAAGATCCGGACGGAAAAAATCCGACTTATATCAGCTTCAAGGACGGGAAGTTCGGTCTTGAATTCTCCGGCATAAGCAGTTATTTCGGAGCGGGAGATTACAAGATTGAAGGCGACGTTCTGACCCTGCCGACTTATGACGACAGATACGTTTACAGGTTCTTTATAAAGGACGGCGGCGAAAGGCTTGTTTTTGACGGAGAAAATTCCTCCGATGCGCTGTGGTTCTCCCTCATGAAGGACGGCTCGGAATTTATAATTTCCGAAAATCGGGTTCCAGAGCTTTCGGGAAAGGTGTTCAGCTGCAAATACGGTGACCCGACAAGACTTACGACAATTGACCTTTCGATATTTTCAAGCAACGCGTTCAGTCTGAAAATCACACCGACCGCTCTTGACACGGTTTTCGGCATGGTCGATAAAGAGGGCGATAACGTGCTCGTGCTTTCGACAAGCGAAGGCGTTATTGCGAGATTCCGCATTGAGGACGGCGGCGAAAAGCTCGTTTTCATTGAGGGCAGCTTCAATTCTGCGGCGTCGGACGGAAGCATGCTTATGACGGGCGCCGAGCTTACCGTTTCAAAGGTTTACTGAACATAATGAAAAGGGAAACGAAAATTCGTTTCTCTTTTTTTGCATTTGGGGTTGAATATTGTACGGTCGTACTGTATAATGTATAGTGAGAAATGAAAAAACACCCGAAAGGCAGAAATTTTATTATGAGAGCAGACGGAAAAATCGTAAAAAATGTAGACCCGATGTACACTTTGGCACCGTATTTCATGCGTCACCGCTATGACGCGCAGAATATGATAACGGTCAACGTGCCTTATGACAATATACACGACTATGTTATCGACGCGAGGAAAAGAGGAATAAAGCTCAGCCATATGACGGTTGTCATGGCGGCAATCGTCCGCGGATTTTCGCAGTTCCCGCAGCTGAACAGATTTGTTGTCAACAGCAAGATTTATGCGCATAACGAGCTGACAGCGGGAATGGTTGTGCTTCGCCCGGGCGAAGGCGACCCTTCGATGAGCAAGATGAAATTCGATATTTACGATACGATATTCGACGTAAACGATACAATAAACGAATATGTTGAGGCGAACAACAAGGAGGACAGCTCAAACTCGTCCGATAAGCTCTTCAAGGTGCTTCTGAAAATGCCGTTTCTCGTCAGAATAGGCATGGCGATTCTCCGCGGACTTGACAATCTCGGTTGGCTTCCGAAGGCGATCACGGACGCAAGCCCCTTCCATAATTCCATCGTAATAACCAACCTCGCAAGCATAAGAACGAACCATATTTATCACCATGTTTACGGCTTCGGCACGACAAGCATGATAATTTCCATAGGCAACAACATAAACGTTCCCGTCATGGAGAAGGGCGAGATCAAGCTGAAGAAGATGATGCCGCTGGGAATCGTCATGGACGAGCGAATTGCAACCGGTTGCTATTTTGCGCAGGCGTTCGCCGAGATGGAAAAATACATGAAGAACCCCGTTTTGCTCGAAACTCCGCCGGAAAAGGTGAATGTCGACTATGAATTTGAGGGACTTTCCGAGCGTTTCAAAACAGAAAAAACAAAGCAGAAAGAGGCTAAAAAAGCCGAAAAAGAGAAGATAAAAGCCGAAAAAGCCGCAGAAAAGGCAAAGCGCAAGGCTGAAAAGGCATACGGCAGATCGTCGAAAAAGAATATATAAAACGAAAAAATCCGTCCATCGGGACGGATTTTTGTTTTTGAATACTGATCAATAAAATTTCAGCTTGCTTTGATATTTTTTCATGAAGTACACGAGGGTTTCTCCGAGCACACCGCAGCAGATTATCTCTCCGAGACCGACCGTGAGGATAAATACGGGCACCGTCGCTCCGCCATAGACCTTTGCGAGAACCGGCGGAAGTATCAGCGTGTTTGCGAGTATCGGCGGGAT
>DHMB01000078.1:0-6640 GCA_002405565.1 Clostridiales bacterium UBA4653 | reverse complement strand
GTTTTTGCGGAGGGCAAACGTTCCGAGTGCCCCGAGAAGGGTTGCGAGCGTTCCGAAGACTATGTCCCAGACGGCGCCGCCTGTCAGGATGTTTGTCAGAAGGCAACCGATGGTAAGCCCCGGAATTGCCGCCGGCATAAATGCGGGCAGGACTGTCAGCACTTCGGAAAGCCTCATCTGGACGACGGCATTTCCCGAAAGTCCGAAGGAATAGGCGACGAAGCTGAGCGCCACGTATACGGCGGCGATAAGCGCGCCCTGCGTCATGAAAAGGATTTTGCTGTTTTTCATAAATTTTCATCTCCATAGTTTTGTTTTAAGTGAGGATGGTTACGAACTCACCGCGGATATGTTATCACAAAAACCGCGCCATGTCAACATTTATATTGACAAAGCCGATGAGATGATATATTATTTACCTGTACATTTTGCCACGGAGGTAGAATAATGAAAAGAATACTCACAATTCAGGATATATCGTGCGTCGGAAAATGCTCGCTTACGGTCGCTCTTCCGATAATTTCGGCGATGGGCGTTGAAGCCGCGGTCATGCCGACGGCAGTCCTTTCGACTCATACGCAGTTCAAAGGCTTTACGTTCCGCGATCTTACGGATGATATGCTCCCGATAGCGGAGCATTGGAAAAAGGAAAGCATCGGTTTTGACGCAATTTACACGGGTTATCTCGGCTCGTTCCGTCAGCTTGAGATCGTCGGCAGGATATTTGACGATTTCGGTACGACGGAAAACAAGATAATCGTCGACCCCGTTATGGCGGACGGTGGCAAGCTATATCCGGGCTTTACGGAGGAATTCACCCGCAGTATGGCGTCGCTCTGCGCAAAGGCAGACGTCATCCTGCCGAACCTGACGGAGGCTTCGTTTATGCTCGGCGTGCCTTATGTCGGAGATGATTATGACGAGGCTTATATAAAAGATATGCTGAAAAAGCTCTGCGCTCTCGGAGCGAAAACTGCCGCAATAACGGGCGTTTCGCTTGAAAAGGGAAGACTCGGCGTTATGTCGCTGAATTCCGAAACGGGCAACTATTTCTATTATGACCGTGAGCACCTGCCTGTTGCATATCACGGCACGGGCGATATTTTCGCCTCTGCCTTCACAGGCGCCGTTGCCCTCGGAAAGGGCACGGAGGAGGCGCTGAAAATCGCCGCGGACTATACCGTCGAATGTATCGCGCTTACTCTCAAGGACGAAAACCGCAGGACGTACGGAGTCAACTTTGAAGAGGCGATGCCGTATCTCATAAACAGAATAAAATAAAGAAAAGCGACCCTCTCGGGTCGCTTTTTAATGTTATTTTGTCAGAATTCTGGGTGATGTCATAATTCCGAAACGCTTTGTCACATATTCGGGACACCAGAATCTGCCGTCGGGGAGCCATGCGGGCGCGCTGCAATACGGAACGTCCTCGTCCGCATTATGCAGAGTGCCGAAGGTGTTTGCACGGTTGCCGTAGACAGTCAGCTCAAGGCTGTGCTTTCCCTTGGAAACGTTTCCGAGACAGAGACGGGCTGGCGGATAGATCATTGCGCCGAGCTCCTTTCCGTCAAGGCGAACGGTTATGAGAGAGCCGCAATAGCGGGTGATCTCAAGCGTTTTTTCGCCGCCGTCGGAATCGAATTCGGTTTTATAGGTCATATTGCCACCGTAGAAGGGCATACCCTGGCAGACAACGTCCGCATAGCGGAGCTTTTCGGGCATAGCCGTTATTTTTGCCGTCGCGCCGTCGAGAGCAACGCCGAAATTGCCGAGAATAAACACGCTTTCAAGCTGAGTTGCGTCGCCGAAACGATAATTTATTTCAAGCGTATTTTTGCCCTTTCTTATCGCGGGAAGGGCGATTTTTGTAAGCGCGTCTTCGTCGATATAATACCCGACGGGGGCTTTTTCTACCTTTTCTCCGTTGAAGATGATGTCGTCTGTAAATTCAAGACATTCGAGCGCAAGCTCGGCGCCGGAATATTCAATTTCGCTTTCAAATTCATAATAAAGGGCGAGCTTTTCTTTCGGATTATTGTCGATCGGGTCTGCCCAGGGCTGCTTCATCTTGCCGCCGCGCCTGCGGATACCGAGCTTATCTCTTACGGCGACGTCTGTATAAAGAATGTCTCTTTCCCGCTTGATTTCTCCCCCGCTTAAGCTGTATGAAGGCTTGTCGAGGAGGAGAACGTTCGGCTCTTCAAGGGCGAAACGGGCTTCTCCGGAGAGAAATTCCTCTTTTGAATATGTCTCCTCGCTTATCTCGCCCTCTTCACCTCTGCCGGCGGTAAGCTCCAGAAGGAGCGAGGTGCACGCCCCTCCGATCCATTTTATTACGGTGTTCCCGTCTTTATATTTTGCAGGGAGGGGGGAGATTTTGCCTGTTTCCGTGTTCATTTCTCTGACAGCCCATTCACCGGCAATCGTTACGATTGCGGTATCGACAGAAGAGATGTTATAGTCGCGGGGCTTGAACACATGCGAAATGAAGAGATATTTCTTCTCTCCGTCCGAGCGGAGCTGATATGCCGCGTTTGAATACGGCTCGCCGTTACGGCTTGTTATGCGGATTGTTCTGAAATCTTCAAGGCTTTTCAGAAGCTCGTCCGGGAAGGGGTTTATTTTCTTGCAGGAGACGGCAAATTCCTTTGCGTCATCGCTCTTTTCCACATCGACGTATTCGGGAATACTGCCCATAAATATGACCTCGCCGCCCGATTTTCTGAAGTTTTTCAGCGCGTCGAGCGTTGTTTTGCGGATGGTCGTAAGGCTCGGGACGACAACGGCGTCATATTTCATCTCGCCGATGGCAAACCCGCCTTCGGTATTCTTGTATTGCGACGGAAGCAACGCCTCGCAGATGAAGTCAAAATCAATGCCGCCGCAGATGAGCGTTCTTGCAGTGTCACAGAAAAGGTTGTCTTTTTCGCGCAGGGTCATTGCGGAGCGGTCGTTCGGGCCGTAATAGAGCCAGAAGCTTTCAATCGGGTGGATGACCGCGACTCTTACGTCCGCTTTGCCGCGCGTCATTGCGGTATTGACCCTTGCAAAGTGGTTTTCTATATATTTATATTGCTTATACCAAGGCGACTGATGACCGATTGAGGCGGGGTAATCCCTCTTTGCCTGACCTTTCATAGAAGCCCAATAGAGGTGCGGGACGCGTACGGTTACTCCGAGCGCCGCCTGCCAGTCGCCCTGCATTTTGTGACCGCGGAAATCAAAATCCCATCTTGTGACGCCGTAAAGCTCGGAGAGCACACCCGGCGCTCCCATCTGACGGCTGACGCTCTGCGCCTGCTTTGCCGTTGTCAGCTCGCGCTTGTCGCAGAGCATATCGATTCCCGGCAGACCGAACCCGCGATACTGGCGCATACAGTCGCCGACGGCTCCCGTCTGTGTACGGAGGAGCCATTCGTCCATAACGTGTCCGGACATAAGAATGTTGTTTTCCCGGCACCATTTGCCGATATTGTCCGAATAAGCCGAGGCAAAACGTTCGGCGACGTGGTCAAAAAACAGGTATCTGATTTTTGAAAGTCTGCCGCCAGAAAGGTTCCAGATAACCTCCGGAATATTATCGATTATGCTGACGCCATAAGCCTTTTTGAAGGTTTCTTCAAAATCGTTTGTGAAGGGAAGTGACGCTCCGCCGTTTTCCTGCTTTGCAAAGCCGAGCGGAGTTGCGTGGCTGAACTGCGGCTCGTCCGTAAAGATTGCAGGAATGGCTTTTCCGAATTCATCGCCTACGCAAGCTTTGTATTTTTCGTGCGTTACCTCAATGAACTTGTCTATCGCTTCCTTTTTGAGAACGTCAACATACGCCTGCCCGTTGAAGCCCGGATCGTCCGGGTCATATTCGAGATAGGCAAAATATTTTCTGCCTTCGGCTCTGTCGCCTATTTCTATGCGACTGTGCGAAACGAGGTCGCCTTCTTCGTCAAGGATAACGTCATAAGCGGCGACGAAAACATATTTTCCCTTCGGCAGAGCCGCCGTCGCTTTTTTCTTGTCCTCGTTGAGCGTAAGTGAGCCGTCGTCATACGGAATGGGTGTGACAAACAGCTTCTTGCGACGCATTTCAATGTCGCTTGTGACAAACCCGCCCGCATAGCCCGAGGGCCATTTGTCTTCGTCATAAATCCAGGAAAACATCCCGTTTTTCTTGCCTTTTTCCGTGCAGAAGCGGACGATGTCCATAAATTCATCGGAAAGGTACGGCGTTTCAAGCCCGACGCGCGGGTGCATATTATAGCCGCCGAAGCCCATTTCCTTCATATAATCGATCTCTTTTCCGAGCAGATCTTTTCGCAATTTGCAGTTCCACGACCAGAACGGAACGCCTCTGTATTCGCTCGTCGGGTTTTCAAAAAGTCCCTCGGAAAAATTCTCTTTGTTTTTTGGGTACAGCATAAAATCTCCTTGATACCTTACAAAACTCCGCCGGTCGGCGGAGTTTTTGCTTGCTTTTATCTTACGATCCCGTAGACTTCGGGGTCTTTTTTTGCCGAATCGCCGTATGAGATTGCGGAGAGATACATTCTTTCCGCCTCCGGCAGTTTTTCTTTTCTGTTTGTATGAAGAATTGCGATGACGTCGCCTTTTCTGACGCTGTCGCCTGTTTTTTTCAGAACTTCAAGCCCTGCGGCAAAGTCGATTGCGTCGCCCTTCTTTTCGCGTCCGGCGCCGAGGATGACGCTTGCCGTTCCGATTTCCGCCGTCTGCATTTTTGTGATGAAGCCGTCTTCTTCGGCTCTGACCTCCGCAGAATATGCGGCTTTCGGGAATTTATCAGTATTTTCGATATAGGAAACGTCGCCGCCCTGCGCCCTGACCATATCAAGGAACTTTGCATAAGCGGAGCCGTCGTCAAGCGCTTTTTCGCAAAGCGCGTGACAGTCGTCTGCGTCCTTGCCGGAGAACAGCGCAACCATTTCGCCCGCAAGCGCAACGCAGACCTCCCGCAGATCGGCAGGGCCTTTACCGCGGAGGATTTCAACGGCTTCGATGACTTCGAGAGAGTTGCCGACGTTCTTTCCGAGCGGAGCGTTCATGTTCGTCATAACGGCGGCTATGTTTCTGCCTGCCGCCTTGCCGATCGAGACCATCTTTTCGGCAAGAATTTTCGCTTCGGCGGGGTCGGAAATGAAGGCTCCGGAGCCGACTGTAACGTCGAGAACGATATTATGCGCTCCCGCAGCGAGCTTTTTGCTCATAATGCTTGAGGTTATAAGCGGAATGGATTTGACCGTCGCCGTTACGTCGCGCAGGGCATAGAGCTTTTTGTCTGCCGGGTTGAAATCGCCGGACTGACCGATAACGCAGATGCCGTATTTCTTTGCGTTTTCCATAAAGACTTCCGGCTCGAGCTCCGTGCAGAAGCCGGGGATCGATTCGAGCTTATCGACCGTGCCTCCTGTGTGTCCGAGTCCTCTGCCGGACATTTTTGCAACCGTGCCGCCGAGGGCTGCCGCAATCGGCGCTACTATGAGCGTTGCCTTGTCGCCGACGCCGCCGGTGCTGTGTTTGTCAACTGTGTTTTTGAGGGAAGAGAGATCAAGCGTATCGCCCGATGTTGCCATTGCCTGCGTGAGATCGAGAATCTCACGGTCTGTCATACCGTTGCAACAGATTGCCATAAGCAAAGCGGATGCCTGATAATCCGGTATTTCACCCTTTGCGAAGCCCGAAAGGAAAAAACGTATCTCTTCCTTTGTAAGCTCGCCTTTTTCTCGCTTTTTATCGATTATATCATACATTCTCATATGCAGATCACTCCGTCAGATAAGATTTTGTTCCTTTACGATTTTAACTATTCTGCTCGTTCCGAGTCTTGTTGCGCCGAGTTCGATCATAGCTTCCGCGTCTTCGATCGTCTTGATGCCGCCTGCGGCTTTGATCTTTACGTTCTTGCCGACGTGCTTTGCAAAGAGAGCGATATCCTCCCTCGTTGCGCCGCCTGTCGAAAAGCCTGTGCTTGTCTTGATGAAGTCGGCACCGGACTCTGTAACTATCTCGCACATTTTGATCTTTTCATCGTCTGTAAGAAGGCAAGTTTCGATTATGACCTTGAGAATTCTGCCGCCGCATACGGCTTTGAGAGCTTTCAGCTCGTCGAGTATCTCGCCGCATTTTCTGTCCTTGAGCCAGCCGATGTTTATAACCGTGTCGATCTCATCTGCGCCGTGAACAAGGGCTTCGCCTGCTTCAAAGCATTTTGCGGCTGTTGTCGAATAGCCGTTCGGAAAGCCGACAACTGTGCATATGGCAAGTCTGTCGCCGACGTATTCTTTAGCCTGCTTTACATAGCTTGCGGGAATACAGACGGACGCCGTGTGATATTTCATTCCGTCATCGCAAACGGCTTTTATCTGCTCCCAGGTAGCTGTCTGGGCAAGAAGGGTATGATCGCAATAACCGAGTATTTTTGAAATTTCCATAAGCAAATTCTCTTTTCTGTATATTATTTGATAGGTATCTGCCGTAATTATATATCATATTTCACAAAAAGTCAATCGATTATATGGATTATCTCCGCACCCGAAAAAAAGAAAAAAACATTTGAAAAACTTCTTGACAAAAGGCGATATTGATGATAAAATAGTTAGGCGCTAAAACAAACGGGCCTTTAGCTCAGTTG
>DHMB01000080.1 GCA_002405565.1 Clostridiales bacterium UBA4653 | reverse complement strand
ACGGCGGACTCGACACCTGCATAGCACATTTTCTCCACGTTGCGATGATAACGGCTGAGGAGCTTCCGGAAGATTACGTCTGGCTTGAAGTAAACGATCCGGACGTTCGTCAAAAACGCCTTGACAGTCTGATTCATTCATTCCGCGTAATCGGAAAGGAATATAATTTCAGCGAAGATGAGCTTGCCGCACTGCCGCTTGTCTATAAGATAATGCTTTTCGGCGGCGTGTATTATTACGGAACCGTTTTCGAGCTTGCGGATAACCACGATCAGCTGAAGGAACTGCTCGAATATATTCTCGGTCAGCTTTCCATAGATCAGATTGACTTCCGCAAGGTACTTGCCGAATCAAACAGCTAAACACAAAAAAGCACGCCGCGGCGTGCTTTTTTTATTAAACAGAGGCGATTATACATCAAGCGTAACGCAATCGAAAAACTGCGGAATTTACGCAGTGCAATGTCTCTTTCCCTTTCCCATCACTTCTTTATAAATTTCACTTTTCCGTCCTCCGCCCGCGCACAGACCGAAGCGGGGGACGTTATCTTCCCCTCGACAATCTCTTCCGAAAGAGCGTCCTCAATGAGCCTTGTCACCGCGCGACGGAGAGGGCGCGCGCCGTAAACATCGCTCATCCCCTCCGCGGCTATCAGCTTTATAACGCTCTCGTCAAACGACAGCTCGATTCCGATTCCGCCCGCTCTTTCCGCTGCGGACGAAAGCATTTTCCGCGCGATCTGCTCCGTGTCCCGCTCTGTCAGTCTCGAAAAAACGATTATTTCGTCCACACGGTTGAGAAATTCCGCCCTGAACACGGCGCGAAGGGCTTCGACCGCGGCGTTCTTCTCCCGATTTTCGTCGCTCTCCTTTGACCCGAACCCCGCCCTTTTCGACCCGCCCGATCCGAGATTTGACGTCATTATAATAACAGTATTGCGAAAGTCGGATTGCCTGCCGTGGGAATCCGTAAGCCGCCCGTCCTCAAGTATCTGCAGGAGCAGATCGAAAACGTCGGGATGGGCTTTTTCTATTTCGTCGAAAAGAACGATACTGTATGGCTTTTTGCGGACGCTCTCCGTAAGCGCGCCGCCGTCGTCATAGCCGACATATCCCGGGGGCGAGCCGACAAGCTTTGCGACGCTGTGCTTTTCCATATACTCGGACATGTCAAACCGCAGAAGCGCTTTTTCCGAACCGAAAAGCGACTGCGCAAGCGCCTTTGCAAGCTCCGTTTTGCCGACGCCCGTCGGGCCCGTGAATATAAGCGAGCAGATCGGTCTGTCCGGACTTGAAAGTCCCGTTCTTCCGCGACGAACCGCGCGACACAGCGCCTCTATCGCCTCTCTCTGACCTATCACCCGCTCGGAGAGCTCCTCTTCAAGACGAGAAAGCCGCTTGCTTTCGTCCTCCGCGATACGCTCGACAGGGATATTCGTCCACGCAGTCAGCACCTCGGCAATGTCCTCCGCCGTAACCTTCGGAGGCGACGTCAGCCGTCGCGCTTCGGTTTCTCTCCGCAAAAGCGAAAGCTCCTCCCGCTTTGAAACTATCTCACCGCGCAGCTCCGCCGCAAACTGAAAATTTCTGTCCATAACGGCACATTCGCGGCGCATGCAGAGTCCGCGGAGCTCGCTTTCAAGCTCCTTTTGTCTCTGCGGCGGCTCCGATGACGTCATGCTCTTTTTTGATGACGCCTCGTCAATGAGGTCTATCGCTTTGTCGGGAAGAAATCTGTCCGGCAGATACCTTTTTGACAGCCTTATCGCCGCTTTTATCGCCCCGTCGGTTATCGTCACCCTGTGGTGCGACTGATACTGCGGGCGGAGCGAGCGGAGTATCTCCTCCGTTTTTTCTTCGTCCGGCTCGTCGACGGTCACGGGCTGAAAACGTCTTTCAAGCGCGGGGTCTTTTTCGATATGCCGTCTGTACTCGCGTGACGTCGTTGCGCCTATGACCCGCAGCTCTCCCCTCGCAAGCAAGGGCTTTAGTATATTCGCCGCGTCGACAGCGCCCTCCGCCGCTCCCGCTCCGACTATCGTATGGAGTTCGTCGATAAAAAGAATGGTGTTGCGGTTTCTGATGACCTCATCCGTGAGTTTTTTCAGTCTTTCCTCAAATTCGCCCCTGTATTTTGCTCCCGCTATCATCGCGCCGATGTCAACGGAAATGACGGTCTTCCCGATTAAAGCCTCGGGCACATTTCCGGAAACTATCCTCTCGCAAAGTCCCTCAACGACCGCCGTCTTGCCGACGCCCGGCTCTCCGATAAGGCACGGATTGTTCTTTGTTTTCCTGCCGAGTATTCTTATGACGCGCTCCGTCTCCGCGTCCCTGCCGACAACGGCAGGCAGCTTTCCCTTCCGCGCCGCGTCGGTCAGGTCGCAGCCGAAAACAGGCGAGACATTTTCCTGCTCCTGCCCGTATTTGCCTTTCGCGCTCTGGGGCTTTGCCTCGGTGCCCGTTTCGGAAAGGAACGTCATTATATCGTTTTTTATCTCGCCGACTCCGGCGCTCTGCGCGATTATCAGTCGCACCGCCGCAGACTCTCTTTCCCCGAGAAGCGCCAGCAGAAGGTGTTCCGTCCCGACCTTGCCCCCGCCGCTCTTTGCCGCCTCGTCCGCCGCCGTCTCTATAACGGTGCGCAGTCCGGGAGTCATTTCTCTTGCCGACGGAGAAATATCACGCGCGCCGCCCTCTCCGGCAAGGGCTTTTGTCTGCGCATAGGTTATGTCATGGACGCGGAGAATATTTGCCGCAACACAGCTCTCGTCATAAAGAAGCCCTAAAAGCAGGTGCTCCGTCCCGACGTACGCCCTGCAAAGCTCCGCCGCTTCCTCCTCCGCTCTCGCAAGCGCGGTCTCCGCCGCGTCGGTAAGTCCTCTCTGCATAAAAGTCACCTCGTTTATTCGTTTCTTAATGATTATATTCCCGCCATCGCACTTTTACCCGAAAAAACTGAAAATCCTTTTGTCGACTGCTTGTTTTTATTATTTATACTTATGTATAACAAAATCTTTTTCCGCTTTTTTCCGCAAACGTCTTGTCACAAAACGATTTTTGATGTAGAATACTGTAAAAATATGTAAAGGAGCTTTTTCAATGCTTTCAAAAGTTTTCAGTGCGGGGCTGACGGGAATTGACGGATATATTGTCACGGTTGAATGTGACGCGCAGAACCGTCTGCCGGATTTTCAGATAGTCGGTCTGCCGGACGCGGCGATAAAAGAGGCAAAGCAGCGTATCCGCGCGGCGTTCATCAACAGCGGATTTTTCTTTCCGGACGCCGAGATAACCCTCAATCTCGCCCCCGCGGACAAAAAGAAAGAAGGCTCGGGATATGACCTTGCCATGCTCCTTTCAATCATGACCTGCTCCGGCGAGCTCGCCGGTATCGACCTTTCGGACGCCTGCTTTGCGGGAGAGCTTTCGCTCTCGGGCGACGTCCGTCCCGTTTGCGGTGCGCTTTCGATGTGCATAGCCGCGCGTGACGCAAAAATGAAGCGCTTTTTCGTCGCGGCGGAAAATGCCGGCGAGGCGGCGGTTGTCGAAGGAATAGAAGTCTATCCCGTCAGCGATGTGCGCTCGCTATTTTCTCATCTGACAGGCGAAAGCCTTATAGAGCCAATTCGTTATGACGGCAGAACACTTCATTCGTCTGTCGCATATGCGGGGCTTGACTTTGCGGACGTAAAGGGACAGGAGCAGGCTAAGCGTGCGCTTGAAATTGCCTGCGCCGGCGGGCACAATGTCCTTCTCATCGGCCCTCCCGGAACGGGAAAAAGCATGCTTGCAAAAAGAATTCCGACGATTCTCCCCGAAATGACGTTTGAAGAATCAATCGAAACGACAAAAATACATTCCGCGGCGGGAACTCTTCCCGCGGGCGTCTCGCTTATGACAGAACGTCCATTCCGCTCTCCCCATCACACAATGTCAAGCGCGGGGCTTGCGGGCGGCGGAAGAATACCCATGCCGGGCGAAATTTCCCTTGCGCACAACGGCGTCCTCTTCCTCGACGAGCTCCCCGAATTTTCCCGCGACGCAATGGAGGTGCTCCGTCAGCCGCTTGAAGACAGAAAGGTGACAATCACCCGCGTCAGCGGCAAGCTGACCTTCCCTTCGGATTTTATGCTCGTCTGCGCGATGAACCCCTGCAAATGCGGCTATTACGGTCACCCGACAAAGCCCTGCACCTGCTCTCAGTCGGAGATAAAAAAGTATATATCGAAAATCAGCGGCCCCCTGCTCGACAGAATCGATATTCAGGTCGAAATGCCGTCTCTTTCGTATGATGAGGTATCGGCAGGTTCCGCTCCCGCGGAGACCTCCGCCGTCATTGCGGAAAGGGTCAACCGTGCGCGCGCCTTTGCGGCAAAGCGCACCGAGGGCGAAAAGAACCTCTTCTGCAACGCTCAGCTGACCCCTGCTCAGATAAGAAAATTCTGCGTGATGGACGCGCCCGCAAAGGAGCTTCTCAAAAAAGCGTTCGACCGTCTCGGTCTTTCGGCAAGAGGTTATGACCGTATTCTCCGCGTCGCGCGCACAATCGCCGACCTTGCGGGAAGCGACATCATCCGCGCACCCCACATTGCCGAGGCAATCCAGTTCCGCAGTCTGGACAGAAAATATTGGGGCTGACCTACTTTTCTTCGGGTAGAAAAGTAGGCAAAAGAAGCTTTGGTTATAAAAAATTATGTACGGATTTTTTGACAACCGTATAGACTGGGCTTTGAAAAATACAAAAGAAGCTTTAGTTATCGTGGGCAATATACAGATTTTTAATTATCTGCACAGACAGGGCTTACACAAAAGACAAAAGAAACTTCAATTATCGGGGAGTTTGTACAGAGTTTTAATATAGCCTTCTCCAGTAGGAGATTTGCGAGTGCACGCAGTGCTCTTGCAGGCCTCGCCGAGAGGAGGATAGGTGGCAGCCGCAGGCTGACGGATGAGGTGTACTTTTGCAAAAAATTTTTAATAATTCTTTTATACAGACTTTATAACTAAAAAACAGAGGTGATTTCTCATCTCTGTTTTTTGTTAATCCGCGCCGCAGGCGCACCGCTTCTCTTCGATTTTCTCTCTTATCTTTTATCTCAAAAAAACCGCCTGTCAGGCGGGTTTTTGGTTTTATACTCTTGTATTATTCATCGTCTCAGCTTCTGACTTCTGACGTCGCTTCCCTCAAAAACGCATATTCCGAACTCTCCGAGCAGGCGGGAGGTTATGCGTTCCGAATATCTTTCGAGCAGCTCCTTTTTGCCGACGTTCGTGCTGATTATCATGCTCTTCTCGTTTACAAGCCTTGCGTTGAGGAGGTTATAAAGGCAGGCGACCGTAAACTGGCTCTGCATTTCAGTGCCGAGGTCGTCGATTATGAGCAGGTCGCAATTATAATATTTTGAAGTATCGGGTGGAGTGACGTCATAGCGGGCGAATTTTTCTTTTTCAAAATCGGAGAAAATGTTCTGCGCGCTCTCATAGACGACTTCATATCCCTTTTCGATGACTTCCTTTGCAATCGCGGACGAAAGGTGCGTCTTGCCGAGTCCCGTCTTGCCGATGAAAAGCAGATTATGCATTTTCCCGTCAAAACCGTCGGCATAGGCGCGACAAATGCGAAGCACGCCTTCCATTGACTCTCTCGCGGAGCCTGTATAATAGCGCAGGTCGAACGTATCGAAGTTCTGCTTTTCAACGAGCTTTTTAACGCCCGAACATTCAAGTCCCGCCTCGGCGAGGGCTTTTTTCATGCAACGACACATCTTTCCGTCGTCCGTATAGCCGGTATCCGAGCAGAGAGGGCAATCGTAATGAACATCGTCGTAATCCGCGGGATAACCCTTTGAGCGGAGCAGTCCCGCACGGACGGAAAGCAAGCCTTCATTGTCTTTTTTCAGCTTTTCGAGCCGACTTTCAAGCCCATCTTGTCCATCAAGCGCGGCGCGGAGAATTTTCAGTCCGGTTTCGGAAAGGGCTTCGTCAATCTTTGCAATATCGGGATATTTTTCGTCAAGCTCTCTGCGTCTCTCCTCGGCGCGCTGCTTTGCGACAAGATTTTTCGTCCGGTACTCGCGTATTATATTTCGGCAGGCTTCTTCGTAAGTCATAATTACCTTCCCATTCATTTATTTTCGCTTTCGGCTTTGCCCCTTTGGACGGCAAGCTCGAAAAATTCTCCGAGGTCAAAGCTCGGCGCACTGTCCTTTTTGCCGGATCTTGCGGCGCCGATAAGTCCCTTTTCCTTCGCCTCCGCAACGGTTTTCACGCCGGCGTCGCGCCAGTTTTTCAGTATCTTGTTTTCATATGACATTTTGGGTGACGGGAGGTTTTTCATCATCTCCTCATATGCCGCTTCAATGAGCTCCTCGCTAATGTCCCATTCCGAGCTCCACACCCGCAGATATTCCTTTTCCGTCGACGTAAGCGCCCGCGCGCCCATGCCGTAGAGCTTACGGACAAACATTTCAAGCTCGCCGCGGCGGCTTTCGTCCATGAAGTATTTTTCCAGCTTGCCGACGGTATCGATCCCGTCGTCAAAGAGCCCGAGCGCGGTCTTTTCAAAATAGCGGACGGAGTCGTGCCCGGTGCGCTTGCAATATGAAGAAAGGAGCAATATGTATTCGCAATCGAGACGGAGATGATCATAGAGATAAACAAAAACGCTGCTCTCCGACGTGCCGAAAACCTTTCCGAAAATCGTCTGGCATTTATCAATTGTTGTTCTGAGCGTCGGATTTTCTCCGCATACCCTCTCGATCTCCGCTCCGGTCATCGAATATGACTTCGGAGTCGGCGCCTTTGCGGCGACGCTTTCCTTCTTTTCGGCGGGAGCCGCGTCCGTGCTTATAATTCCCGCGCCGCGCCAGAACGCAAGCGCCTCCGAAACTTCCGCCTCCGTCAGTTTGCAGAGAGAGGCGACCGCCGGAATGTCGACGTCACCCCCGCCGGAGACTGCCAGAAGCACGGCAAGCTCGCTTTTTCCCGCGCCGTTTATGTACTTTTTCACGTCCGCAGGCAACGCCAGAACGGACGTGCCGAAATTGAATTCGATCCTCATGTTTGCATTTGCGCCTTTCGCATATTTTTGTAAACCATGTTTACCTTCCGAAAAAAAGATATATTGCTTTTTCGGGTTTTCAACACGAATTTTCTCATTTTATACAATTGTTTTTCCACATTATCCACAAGCTTTTCCACAGCAATTTACAGCGATTTCCTGATTATTTGGCTTTTTCTGATCTTCTCAATAATCTTTATCCGATTTTTATCAACACTCTGTGGAAAACCTGAGGACGAGAGAAAAAGGTAAATATATCTGTCACACGTCCTCAAAACGCGCCGCTTCGGCGTTTAATGAGAGGGGCGCGATGTTACCTTTGATATACTCAAAGTACCCCGCGACGGCAATCATCACGGCGTTGTCGCCGCAGTACTTTTTCTCGGGATAATAGAGCGGAAGCCCCTTCGATTTGCAGAGCTTTTCCATCTCCGCGCGCAGGTGAGAATTCGCCGCGACGCCGCCCGCAAGCGCAACCGCTTTTATATCGGGATTGCGGTCGATCGCAAGCGAGAGCTTCGTCGATACCGAAGAAACAGCCGCGCGACAGAAGCTCGCCGCAACATCTGCCCGGTTCAGCTCTTCGCCCTTCTGCGCCGTCGAATTTATGTAGTTCAGGACAGCCGTTTTAATTCCCGAAAACGAGAAGTCGAGCGAATCGTCGCGTATCGCCGCGGACGGAAACGGCAAAACTGCCTTTCCTTCATAGGCGAGCTTGTCCATAGCCGCGCCGCCGGGATAAGGCATGCCCATAACCCGCGCGACCTTATCAAACGCCTCGCCCATGGCGTCGTCTCTCGTTCCGCCGATGACGGTGTGACTGTCGTAACCGTTGACTCTTACAATCGACGTATGCCCGCCGGACGCAACAAAGGCGATATACGGCGGTTCGGGACGGTTTTCGGAAACGTAGTTTGCCGCGATATGACCCTTTATATGGTCAACAGCGACAAGCGGCTTCCCGCTCGAATACGCAAGTCCCTTTGCAAAATTTACGCCGACGAGAAGCGCCCCGATGAGTCCCGGGTAAGCCGTCACGGCGATTGCGTCGATATCCGCTATCGTCACGCCGGCTTCGGAGAGCGCGTCATACGTTATTTTCGATATTATCTCACAATGCGCCCTGCTTGCGATTTCCGGCACGACTCCTCCGTAGCGGGCGTGCATTTCAATCTGCGAGGCAACCTTATCCGAGAGAACGGTGAATTTTCCGTTCTCACATTCAAGCACGGCGGCGGCAGTCTCGTCGCACGAGCTTTCAATTCCGAGTATTTTCAATGTTTCTCCTCTCCGAGGGTGAGCGTGTAAAGCACGGCGTCATCCGTCGGATATTTGTAATAATCTTTTCTCTTGCCGACGGGTACAAAGCCGAGCTTTTCGTAAAGTCCTCTTGCGGCTTGGTTTTTCTCTCTGACTTCCAGATAAATTACGCTACCGTCCTTCTTCCCCGCTCTTTTCATAAGTTCGCGGATAAGCGCCGCCCCAATGCCCTGCCTGCGGAATTTTTCATCCGTCGCAATGTCAAGGAGGTGACACTCGTCAAGGACGTGAAACGCCATACGAAATCCGGCAAATTCCCCGCCGATATAAGCGCAGAGACAGGTGAAATCGTCACGCTGTCTCGATTTTTCATATTCTTCAAGCTCCCAGGGGCAGGAAAAGCAACGTTTTTCAAGCTCCGCCGCCTGCCTTGCCCCCATGGAGTCCATATCGGTTATGACGGGTTCCGCCGTCATCTTTCTCTTGTCGGCTGTGCCTCGACGGCGTCCGCAACGGCAGACATCCAGTCGCCCTCGAACAGCTCGATCACACCCTTGTCGCATTGCGACGCAAGCTCGGGATTTATCGGTATTCTCGCAAGAACGGGAATTCCGAACTGCTTTGCAGTCTCCTCCGTATGGCTCTTGCCGAACACCTCGATCTTCTTTCCGCAATCGGGACATTCGACATAGCTCATATTTTCAACGATACCGATTATCGGAATATTCATCAGCTTTGCCATATTGACAGCCTTTGAAACGATCAGCGAAACGAGATCCTGCGGGCTTGTCACGATTATGATTCCGTCAACGGGAATCGACTGGAACACCGTCAGCGGAACGTCTCCCGTGCCGGGCGGGCAGTCGATGACCATAACGTCAACGTCTCCCCAGATGACGTCCGTCCAGAACTGTTTGACCATTCCTGCAATGACGGGGCCTCTCCAGAGAACGGGAGACGAGGTATCTTCAAGGAGAAGATTTACGCTGACCGTCTCGATTCCCGTCGTCGTTTTTACGGGCATAATCCCGCCGAGCGGAGCCGCCTCGCAGAGACCTTTCAGTCCGAACGCCTTCGGTATCGAAGGGCCTGTTACGTCCGCGTCGATGATTGCGGTCTTCAGCTCTCTTCTGTGGAGCTCGACGGCGAGCATAGATGAAACGAGAGTCTTTCCGACGCCGCCCTTGCCGCTGACAACGGCAATCGTTTTCTTTATTCTTGAGAGATCGTTTGTTTTTTCAAATGTGGGTGCTCCGCCCTGCTTTGACGCGCAGTTCTGCGAGCAGGATGAGCAATCGTGTGTGCAGCCTTCTGACATTATAATTTACCTTCTTTTTCGTTTTTTATTGATGACGTCTCGGTTTTGGGTTTTATACTTCCGTATAAATCAAGACGTTTTATGCTTTTCAGACAACTCTGAATTCAAAGAAATCCTTTGTGTTGTTATAGCAGATATCGCAGACCATCTGCGCGAGCGCGTCGACGTCAAGCGGATATTCGCCTCTTTCGACATAGCCTCCGAGCACCGAGCAAAGCACGCGACGGAAATATTCGTGGCGCGTGTATGAGAGGAAGCTGCGGGAGTCCGTCGTCATACCGACAAACTTTCCGAGAGCGGACTGCGCCGCAAGGGTCGTAAGCTGTGCTTTCATACCGTCGATATGGTCGTTGAACCACCAGGCACTGCCCTGTTGCATCTTGGGCATACACTGAAGCCCCTCCATCTCGTCCCCCGTGCGCTGGAAGCAGCCGATGAGCGCCGCAACAGCCGTGTTTTCTGCGGGGTTGAGCGAATATGCTATCGTCTTCGGAAGAATCGCCTCGTTTTCAAGCGCGCCGAGCATTGCCGCAAGCGAAGCTATTCTGCCGCTGCCGCCGTGGATCGTATCGTAGCCCGCGTCGGCGCCGAGCTTGCCGAACATTGCGGGGCTGACGTTTCTCAGCGCGCCGAAATGTATCTGCATAACCCATCCGCGCTTTGTGTACTGCTTTGCGAGCTTGCGGATAAGCGCGCTTCTGTATATTCTTGCCGTTTCGGGGTCGATTTTTTCGCCTGCTGCCGCTCTGCGGAAAATGACGTCTGCCGCCGCTTCCGCCTGCGAAGCCGTAACGGAACCGTCAAAGAGGATTGTGTCGTCCATACCGTGATCCGCCGTGCGGCAACCGAGAATGTCAAAATATTCGATTCTCTTTCCGAGAACATCGCAAAGAGTTGCAAAATCCTTTATCTCCGTGCCGGAGCATTCGGAGAGCTTCTTTATATAAGGAGCGAATTCCGCTCTTTCGACATACATCGCCTTGTCCGGACGGAATGCGGGGAGAACGGGAATGTCAAAATCCTTGTCCTCTCTTATCGCCAAATGATATTCAAGGTTTTCCGTCGGGTCGTTTGTCGTGCATATGAGCTTGACGTTTGACTGTCTCATTATTCCCCTTGCGCTCATTTCCGGCTCTGCGAGCTTTTCCTTTGTCAGCTCCCATACGTAGCGACATGTATCGGGACAGAGAATTCCGTCGAAATCAAAGTAGCGACGGAGTTCAAGATGTGACCAATGATAAAGCGGGTTTCCGATGAGCGACGGCATCGCCGAACAATACGCCTCAAATTTATCATAATCCGATGCGTCGCCCGTGATAAGACGTTCGCTTATCCCGCACGACCGCATAGCTCTCCATTTGTAATGATCCGCGCCGAGCCAGAGCTCCGTTATGTTTTCATAACGCTTGTCATTCGCTATGTCTGCCGCGTCGATATGGCAATGATAATCGATTATCGGCAGGTTCGCCGCATATGTGTGATAGAGCATTTGCGCAACCTCGGAGTCGAGCAAAAAATCGTCGTCCATAAATTTATTCATAGCCGTCTCCTCAAAAAATTATACTTTTTTCCGCCGCAAACCGCCCAAAATCGGCGGCGCAAGCGGTTTCCGAATAAATTATACAATAAAATCTTTACAAATGCAATAAAATATTATATAATTTAGTCGCAAAATATTTGCGGACGTAATGTCCGCCGAAAACGGAGGTTTTATAATACAATGAATGACGTATTAACGCAAATAGAGCTTTGCGGAATTGTGCCGGTCGTCAAGATTGAGGACGCAGAAAAGGCAGTTCCGCTTTGCAAAGCGCTTATGAAGGGCGGCATTATGTGCGCGGAAATCACCTTCCGCACAGAGGCAGCCGCAGAAGCTATAAGAAGAATTACGGCGGAGCTCCCCGAAATGCTCGTCGGCGCGGGAACGGTTCTGACGCGCGAGCAGGCGGACGCGGCGGTCGAAGCGGGCGCAAAATTCATCGTCTCCCCCGGCTTCAACCCCGAAAACGTCAAATACTGCCTTTCAAAAGGTGTGACTGTCGTTCCCGGCTGCGCAACCTGCGGCGAAATGGAGCAGGCTATGGCTCTCGGACTTGACACCGTCAAGTTTTTCCCTGCGGAAGCAAACGGCGGCGCGGCGGCAATCAAAGCTATGTCCGCCCCCTATAAGGGTCTGCACTTTATGCCGACGGGCGGCGTCAGCCTTGACAACATGATGGATTATCTCTCCCTGCCCTGCGTTGTTGCCTGCGGAGGCAGCTTCATGGTCAAGGAGTCGCTTATAAAGAGCGAGAACTACGAAGAAATCACCCGTCTGACATATCAGGCTGTTGCAAAAATGCACGGCTTCTTCCTCAAACACATCGGCATAAACGCAAAGAACGAGGACGACTGCCGCGCGACGGTCGACAAGCTCTGCCGCTTCGCAATGCTCACCCCCGACGAAAGAACCGGCGGTATCTTTGCGGGAACGCTCTTTGAGGTTATGAAAAATCCTTACCGCGGCACGAACGGTCACATCGCCGTCGGCTGCAACTTCCCCTTCCGCGCCCTCGCCTTCCTTGAAAATCAGGGCTTTGCCGCAGACATGTCGACAGCGACATACGACGACAAGGGCAAGCTGAAATTCGTCTATTTCAAGGACGAAATCGGCGGGTTCGCATTCCATATCGTCGGTAAATAATACAATTGTATATCTCGAAAAGCATGGCTAAAACGCCGTGCTTTTTCTTTTGCGGCCATTTTATTCATTTGTATAATTTGCTTTTTCAAGAATTAAAGTCTCAAAATGTTCGTTTATACCTCGCGCGGGAGAAATTTATACATGATTTGTCACATAATTTCACATTTTTTCGGTACTTTTTTTCAAAAAGGTATAGATATTTATATCGATATATAGTATAATGATATCAAGCGTGTGCGTGACGCGGATTTTCCGGGTCTGCGTTGCGCGTGCAACTAAAACACAGGAGGGCTCAATTCTCAGTTATGAAAAAGAAAATGACGACAGTCACATTCAGCGGCACGGAAGAGCAGAAAGCAAGACTTCTCGAAGTAATCGAAAAGTACAAAAACATGCAGGGCAATATGCTTCCCGTTCTTCAGGGCGCGCAGGAAATCTACGGCTATCTGCCGATAGAAGTCCAGACGATCATCGCAGAGGGACTCGGCGTTTCGCTTGCCGAAGTCTACGGAGTCGCAACGTTCTATTCGCAGTTCAAGCTCAACCCCGAAGGCAAGGTCGCAATCGCGGTATGTCTCGGCACGGCTTGCTACGTAAAGGGCTCCGGTCAGATTGCGGACAAGATCACCGAAATCATCGGTATCGGCCCCGGCGAAACGACTCCGGACGGCAAGTACAGCTTTGAGGCGACACGTTGCATAGGCGCGTGCGGTCTCGCTCCCGTACTTACGATCAACGGAGAGGTTTACGGCAGACTCACAGTTGCCGATATTCCGAAGATACTTAAAGAATACGAATGATCGTTTTTCCGAAAGGTAGTTTTACATGAAAATTTCAAGGGTAGCCGAGCTTCTCGGCGCACAGATACGATCCTGCGCGGACAAAGCGTCATCGGAGGTCTGCTCCGCTTGCGGAAGCGACATGATGAGCGATGTTCTCGCCTTTGTGAAGGATCAGGCGGTGCTGCTCACGGGTCTTGTCAATCCGCAGGTTGTCAGAACCGCCGAAATGATGGATATGCGCTGTATTGTTTTTGTCCGCAGTAAACTCCCGACGGACGAAATGCTCTCTCTTGCGGAGGAAGCGGGTATCGTTGTGATGACGACTCCCCTTCGTATGTTTGAGGCTTGCGGAATTCTTTATTCCGGCGGTCTCGGAAGGACAGAAAGCATATGAGCGAGCCGCTTCAGTTCGTTTTTGATGTGAGCGGAGAAAACTTCACCTCTGCGGGTGAAGCTTCGGTGACGGTCAAGAAAAATCTGCGTATGCTCGGT
The DNA here is from genome assembly GCA_002405565.1 of Clostridiales bacterium UBA4653. Lineage (GTDB taxonomy): Bacteria > Bacillota > Clostridia > Oscillospirales > CAG-272 > CAG-841. The sequence continues at coordinate 366 of DHMB01000080.1, read as the reverse complement.
TTTCCGCCGGACATTATACGCAGAGTCGCCATTGCCATGTATGAAGGCGAAATAAACATGGTCATTCATGCGGGCGGCGGAATTGCAACCGTAACCGTTTTTCCGGACAGGATTGAAATGGTATTGGACGACCACGGCCCCGGCATTGCCGATATAGAGCTTGCGATGAGAGAAGGCTTTTCAACAGCCCCGGAAAACATCCGTAATCTCGGCTTCGGCGCGGGAATGGGTCTGCCGAACATGAAGCGCAATACGGACTCGATGAAGATCGAATCCGAGCTTGGAAAAGGAACGAAAATAACTATGACGGTCAACACCTGAATTTTGCTTTTGCAAAGAAAGGATCGATCCCATGCCTTATCAACT
>DHMB01000033.1:17745-24654 GCA_002405565.1 Clostridiales bacterium UBA4653 | reverse complement strand
CAAGTGCTTTTTTAATCTTTTTTGAAAAAATTTGTCCAAAAAATCACTTCGCCCGAAAAACTTATTCTGTCAGGTTGCGGATTTCGGTTTCGACGTCGCGATTTTGCGTTATTTTACCGAGCTTTTCGGAAAATGACGTCCTCAAAGTCGAATCGGAAAGCATTTTTCGCATTGCAATTTCTATTCCCTTCTCAGAAATATCGCAAATCATCCCGAGTTCTCCGCCGGAAAGCTGTTCGTGCGCCGTCCGGTAATCCGTAACCAATATAGGTCGACAAAGAATTTTTGCCTCCTCGACGGCAATTGTCTTACCCTCGTGGCGCGACGGCTGAAAATAGATGTCACATTCCTTTATATATTTATAGGGATTTTCCGTTGTACCGAGCATAATGAAATATTTATCCATTCCGAGACTCGACGCCATGCGTCGGATTCTCTCCGCATATTCCCCGCCGTTTTCTCCGAGAGCATACCAGCGGAAGGAAAAGCCCTCGTTTTTCAGCCTTGCAAGCGCGGGGAGCGCAATATCGTAACCCTTCTGCTCGCAGATTCTGCCGACGGTCAGTATTCTTATGCCGTCAAATCCGTCCGCATATCCGTTTCCGAGTTCCGCAAGCAGTTTTATCTGCTCCGCGTCAATTATGTTTTCCATAGTAACGATTTTTTCTCTTACGGCAGGCAAAGCCTCCGCAAGCGACTTTTCTATCTCGCCGGAAACCGTCACGACCTTATCGCACTTCATAAAGTATTTCTCATAAAGCGCGTCCTCGCGGGGCGGGTGACGATAATCAAAATGGAGCCAGGCGATTTTTTTCTTCGCGCAGACCTTATCGACCATATAAAACATCGTCCGGTCACCCCAATAAGCAATCGCAAGGTCATATTCTCCGGGATGACTTTCCAACGTTTTCATTGCCGCAAGCCAGAGCCTGTTCTTCGCATAGACTTTTTTGTCGCCATTCGCAAGAGCCGTTCTCGTCGCATAAAAAGCAAGCGGAAAAGCTCTCAGCGGATTTTTTGCGACGTATTTTTCAAGGAGAATTTTCTTTGCGTTTGCGGCGGATATTTCCATAATTTCGCCGTCCGCCATCGTTTCAACCTTTATCTGCGACGGCAAAAGCGGCAGAAATGCGCCTTTTTTCTCCGCAAGCAGGAGCGTGACGTCCCATTTTTTATAGTCGATGTGCTCCGCAAACGAAAGAAACGACTTTTCGCTCCCTCCGGCAGACATCGTTATGCCGACTATAAGCATTTTCTTTTTCAAAGCGTCACCTCCTTGCTTTTTTGAAATCATAAATCTTTCGCTTTATAGAATATTTCCTCGTTTATGTATTGATTTTTTTCGGCAGCTATCGATCTGTGAAGCGTTCCTTCGTGAATGAAGCCGCAACTGCGAATGGCGTTAAGCGCCGGTTCGTTTATCCCAGGTATTTGAGCTCTTATCAAATCAATCTTGGCAGGCTTTTTGTCCCATACAGCGTCAAGGACAGTTTCTTTCACCTCGAAAAGCTCTCCGCGAAGCGCTTTTTCTGTTAAAACCGACACCGCCTCTTTGCAATAGCCGTTCCGGCGATATTCCTTGAACACATAATATTCGAGTCCTGCCGTCGCCGGAGAGTACATACGCAAACTTACAAACCCGACGACGGAACGCGTATTTTTATCCTCGATTGCAAAATTCAGCCGGCACGCGCCTGCAAACGCGGATGACACACATTTAATATTTTCTCTCGTAGGTTTAAGACCGAAGCATTTGAAAAAATCTTCTTCCTCTTTCAGATGGCGTGCGCACATCTGAAAATCTTTTTTGAGCGCCGGACGAAGGATCAGTCTGTTAGTCATAATCGGGGCATTTATGTTTTTGTCTCCCAAATAATTTTCTTTGCCGGCCTCAAAGCATTCCTTCAAAAAGGCATATTCCTCATCAGAAAAGTCGTCCTTCGGAGGAAGTCCGTTACGCATGAGGCCAAAACAAATTGCATTCCAAAGCGCAATTTTCATATCCGGATCATCCGATGAAAAAAGCGTTTTGAATCTTTTAAGGGAAGCGACATATCCCTCCGGTAGATTCTTCGCAAAGTAAGCGTCGAGAGAAATGTCCAGATATCCATGCAAATCCTCATGCAGCGTTTCATTCAGAAACTTGATCGCTTTCATATACAGCTGATTTTTTTACTACTATAGTTCATAATTTCAGTCCCTCTTTGCCGGCATTTTCGTCTCTTGTTTTATAAAAAACTTCTTCGCTTATATAACGATTTTTTTCAATCAAAAATGATTTGTGAAGTGTTGCCTCGTGAATAAACCCGCAACTGCGAATGGCATTGAGTGCCGATTCGTTTATCTCGGGTATTTGAGCTCTTATCAAACCAATCTTGGCAGGCTTTTTGTCCCACACACCACCAAGGACAGTGCCTTTTATCCCGAAAAGCTCCCCGCGAAGCGCTTTTTCTGTTAAAGCCGACACCGCCTCCCTGCAATAGCCGTTCCGGCGGTATTCTTTGAACACATAATATTTAAGTTCCGCCATCGCCGGAGGGTGCATGCACAAATTCACAAATCCAATTACAGCGAGTGTGTTTTTTTCTTCAATTGCAAAGCACAAAGCCCCATGCAAATCGGCACATTTATGCAACACGCTTTCAATATTTTCTCTCGTAGGTTTAAGACCGAAGCAAGCGAAAAAATCTTCTTCCTCTTTCAGGTGACGTGCGCACAACTTTACATCTTCTTTGCGCACAGGACGAAGAATGAGCCTTTCGGTATAAACACTGTCATTAAGATTATAGCTTTTGTCATATGCCACCGCAATACGTTCCTTCAGAAATGCATACTCCTCCTTTGAAAAATCCTTTCCGGGAGGAAATCCGTCAAAGTTGTAATCAACTATTGCGTTCCATAATGCTATTCTTATGTCGGGATCGTCGGAAGCGAAAAGAGCCTTGAACATTTTGAGATTGTATTCGTAAAATTCAGGATTCCTCGTTCTGCGGCATTCATCAAGACGCAGATACAATCCGAATGCACTATCCGGATTATCGGCAAAAACCGTCGATTTCAGATGTTCGACCGCCTTTTGCTCACATTCTGCCCATCGCTTCTCCAAAACGCTCATTTTTTTGCTCATCCGTCTGTACCTCCGCCTGAAAATTTCGGTTGATATTTCCATTATACCACCCCTTCCCCCGTTTGTCAACGAAACGAAAAAGCGAAAAAGGATTGATTTCCGGCAGCGTTTGTGTCATAATCATTATATCACAAAAACATCGGAGGATATTCAATGGCAGACCGTTTTGCGTCCATTGCCGCAGGAGAAATCGGCTCGCGGGAGCCCCTCGTGCGACCGAAACCCATAGCCGATAACGGAAAGCGCTTTCCCCTTGCGGATTCCGCGGGTGCGCCCGGCGAGGTTTATAAAAAAATAACGGAAAAAACGGAGCTCGACCGCATGATAAGGTCGCTTCGGAGAAAATATATAAAATTCACGAAAAAGTGCTCGCCCACGGTCGAGAACAAAAGAAAAATCAAAATGCTTTCGGAATTTGATTTCCGCATGGCAACGGCAGATGACAGACGGGATTTTTTCTCCGTCATATCGTCCGGCGAATGGGAGAAGGTGTCACTCCCGCATTACGGCGGCCCCGTCGGCTATGCGGTTTCGTATTATAAAACGACATTCACCGCCTCCCTGCCGGAGGACAGGTCGCTTTTCCTGAGATTCAAGTGCTCGGATTACATCACCGAGGTCTATATAAACGGCACTCTCGCCGGCACGCATGAGGGCTTTTTCTCGCCCTTTGAATTCGACATTTCGGAGCTCGTCCGCGACGGAGAAAACACACTTCTGATCACCGTCAAAAACGATTTCAAATACGGCGGCGACAGTCCCCGCTCCGCGGATCACGTTCATTGCGAGGGAGACAAGCTCTATGCCGCAACCGGTCTCGGCTATGACGACCCCGCCGAAGGCTGGCATCATTGCCCTGCGGGAATGGGGCTCTGCGGCAAAGTATTTCTCGAAGAACGACCGAGAACCTTCGTCTCGGATATTTTCGTCCGTCCGATGCCGAAGACCTCCGAAATTGAAATATGGACAACCGTTTACCGCTGCGATTATCCCGGCGAGGACGATATTTCCCTTTCGTACTCGGTTTACGGGGAGAACTTCTTAGGCAAGATAATATCAGACAAAACATACCGCCCGCAGACAATTCATCATGCGGACTTCGGTGACGTCACGTCGGAAGCCGACGTCGGCAGGCAGACGGACGAGGATCACCCCGTCGTTTTCCCGAAATTTTATCACGGCGAAAACGTCGTCAAGTTCAGAATAAAGTTGCCCGATGTCCGTCTCTGGACGCCGGAAACGCCTTATCTTTACATGGCGCAGGTCTCGCTATATATAAAAGGAATAAGAGTCGACGCGGACGAAAGAACCTTCGGAATGAGAACGTTTGAAATTGACAAAGCAGGCTCGCCGAAGGGCATGTTTTATCTGAACGGCGAAAGCGTCCGCCTGCGCGGCGCAAACACAATGGGCTTTGAACAACAGGATGTTTTCAGAGGGGATTATGAGCAGTTGCTTTATGATATGCTTATGGCAAAAGCCTGCAATATGAATTTTCTCCGCATAACCCAGCGCCCCGTTTATGAGGAAATATATAGCCTTTGCGACAGGATCGGTCTTATGCTTCAGACAGATCTCCCGCTGTTTTCCGTCATCCGCAGGACAAAATTCGCAGAGGTTGTGCGCCAATGCGAGGAGATGGAAAAGCTGATACGCTCGCACCCGTCATGCGTTATGGTCTCATACATGAACGAGCCGATGGCAAACGGAAACGACAACCCCTTCCGCCACGTCATCCGTTCCGAGCAGGATATGATTTTCCACGCGTGCGACGACGCCGTTCATATGCTGAACCCCGACAGGGCGATAAAACACATCGACGGCGACTATGACCCGCCGGACGAGGGTTTCCCCGATAACCATTGCTATTGCACCTGGTATAACGGTCACGGTATCGACATGGGCTCGCTTTACAGGGGCAACTGGCTCGGCATAAAGGACGGATGGTACTGCGGCTGCGGAGAATTCGGCGCAGAGGGACTCGACCCCGTTCCGCTTATGCGCAGCCGATACCCGAAGGAATGGCTTCCGCAGAGCGATGAGGAAGAAAAGAGCTGGTCGCCGTCGGAAATAGTCGGCGCGCAGACGGGCAATATGCATTATTTCTTCTATGACACGCAAAACAGCCTTGAAAATTGGGTGAGTGAAAGTCAGAGATGGCAGGAAAGAGCTACAAGGCTTCAGGCGGGAGCGTTCCGCCGGAATCCCCTGATGACCTCCTTTGCGATACATCTTTTTATCGACGCCTGGCCCTCCGGCTGGATGAAAACGATAGTCGACTGCGAGCGCAATCCCAAACCCGCATTCTATGCCTATATGGACGAGCTGACCCCGCTCGCGATATCTCTGCGAACGGACAGAAAAACGTTTTTCTCCGGAGAAAAAGCGGAGATTGAGATTTTCGTCTGCAACGATACGCATAAATCCTCCGACGGTCACACGATTGATATCGAGCTTATCCGCCCCGACGGCACACTTGCGAAAAAGTCGACCGTACCTGCGCTTTTCGGCGAGAACGACGTATTTTTGCAGGGCAAGACGACCTTTGACGCACCGACCGTCGAAGAGCGGGAAAAATATGTTCTCCGCGCAGTTTTAAGGGACGGCGACGGCAAAGCCGTTCATTACGCCGACGAAGCGCTTGAAATTTTCCCGCCCGAAAAAGTCAAAATCGGCTCCGCCGTTACGATAGACGGTTCGGACGGTCTCGAAGGCAAAACGGGCGACCTTCTTTCCGCTTTGAGCGAAGGAAAGACCGTTATAATAGAGTCGCTGCCCGCAGGGGAATACAAGCTCGGCGACGTTTCGTTCAAAGTGAAAAAATGCGGAATGAGACCGCTTCATTTCGTCTCGAGAAACACGTCTCACCCGCTCGTCCGCGACTTTGAAAAGGATGATTTTTCCTTCTGGTATGATGAAAAAGCCGATATGATGACACCTCTCGTCCGCACGACCTTCACGGGCGACGGCTTTACCCCGATTCTAACCTCCGGCAACACGCTTTCCGGAAGCGCCTGGGGCAAGCCCCTCTTCCCCGCTCTCGTCTGCGGCGAGATAAAGGTCGGAGAAGGCAAGCTGATAATAAGCACGCTCGACCTTGAAAATCATCTCAAAAACCCCGTTGCGGTCATCTTTTCAAACAGACTGAAAAACTATTGAAAAAGCTCCCTTTGCCTTCCGCAAAGGGAGTTTTTTTATCATACCAACATAAATTCCCCGCCCTCCGCATAAAGATTAAACAAAAACAAAAACGGAGGACAACCACAAATGTTAAGGAAAATTTATAAGCCCGAGGGCTTTTCTCTCGGCAGCGGCGCAGAAGGACTTTACACGGCGTCCGCGCTTGAAAAAGCAATGACAAAGGGGCAGATTCTCGAAGCAAGGGCAACCGTCTGCGATGAGGAAATGTCGCTTTATGTTGACCTCGGCTGTATGCGGGGAATCATAAAAAAGGAGGATGTCGCCTTCAATCCGGACGGCTCGCCCGTAAAGGACATAGCGGCGATAACGAGAGTCGGAAAGACAGTGTGCTTCAAGGTCTGCGGATTTGAAAAACGCAGGGGAGAAACCGTCGCTCTGCTTTCAAGGAAGGACGCCCAGCGCGACTGCCTTGAAAACTATCTCATGCAGCTCCTGCCGGGCGATATAGTAGACGCGAGGGTGACTCACCTCGAACCCTTCGGGGCGTTTGTCGATGTCGGTTGCGGAATCGTTTCGCTACTGTCGATAGACTGCATTTCCGTCTCCCGAATTGCCCACCCGCGCGACAGATTTTACCCCGG
>DHMB01000033.1:0-17682 GCA_002405565.1 Clostridiales bacterium UBA4653 | reverse complement strand
ATAAAAACCGCCGTGAAAGCCATCGACCATGACCTTATGCGCATTTCCGTAACGCACAAAGAACTCCTCGGCACCTGGAAGGAGAACGCCGAAAAATTCCGCATAGGGCAGACCGTCCCCGGCATTGTCCGCAGTATCGAGCCTTACGGAATTTTCGTTGAGCTTTCCCCTAACCTCGCAGGGCTTGCGGAATATTCGGAAAACGTCCGCATAGGAGACAGCGCGACGGTCTACATAAAAAATATCATCCCCGAAAAAATGAAAATAAAGCTCGTGCTTATCGACACTTACCAGTGTGAAAGCGAGCTTTATCCTCCGGAATATTTTGTTTTCTCTGACCATATCGAAAGTTGGGATTATTCCCCCGAGGAATGTCCGAAATATATCGGCACGGAATTCAGATGACGTAAACAGTTTTTACCTGTTCATCTCTTCCCTCATCGAAAGCCGCCTTTCGGCGCACCCGTAAGCTCCCGCAATGTCGCCCTCCGCTTTGAGGCACGCTTCAAGATCGGAGAGGACGTAATAAAGGCAGATTGCCCCGGACTTTTCGGCGTCCGGAAGAAGACCCGAAAGAATTTCGGCGGCTTTCCCCGTTTCGCCGCTCTTCATAAGTCGGCGCGCCTCCGCATGTGACGGCGCAAGAGACGACGGCACTTCGAGCAGAAGGATATATCCGTATTCGTCGACGCCGCAAGGAGGAAGCTCGCCCCTGCCCATGACATAATCTATCAGCGCAACGCCCCTTTTTGCGCAAGCGGAAATCACGCCTGCAAAAACGGATTTTCCCGCGCTGTCAATGGATTTTTCAAATTCACGCCTTGCCGAGAAAAGCTTCCCGGCGTGCATAAGCGCCGCGCCCGATTCGGCATAGCAAAGGGCGGAAATCAGAGCGGATTCGTCATCGTCATATTTTTCAAGCAACTCCGCACATTCGTCCTTTTTGCCCTCCGCATAAAGTCCGCGAACATTTTCCCTGTTTTTCAGGCGCTCCATATCGCCCGCAGAGGCGCTGTCCGAAAGCAGATATTCAAGCGGGACGGAAAGTCTCTCCGCTATTGCGGAAAGCGTCGAAAGCGAAGGATTTGCAACTCCGTTTTCTATCTGGCTGAGCATATTTCTTGTTATCAGCCCCTCCGTCAATGCGGACTGTGTCAGATTTTTCTCCTTTCGGAGAGCCTTTATCTTTTCGCCTGCCGTCATGCTTGTTTCCTCTTTGGTAAAATATATTTACCGTATTATACTCCGAAAAACAGCTCTTGTCAAGAAGCGGAGGGCAATTTCTGCCCTCCGCTTATAATTTTTATATGCTTACTTCAATCGTTTCGCCCTGCGGAATGTCAATCCGCTTGTCGCCGACGACAAGCACTCCGCCCAAGATGTCCGAACGAACCGAAATGCTCTTCCCATCCGCCTTTACGTCAACCGTGCCGCCCGGAACGGGGACAGAGCCCTCAATCCTTCCGAAGCACATCAGATTCGGCTTGACCTCATAGGTCGCATATGCGGCAGACGTCGGTCTGACGCCGAGAGCATACTTGCCCATAAGATATATCGGCGATGCGCTCCAGGCGTGGCAAAGGCTCTTGCTGTAAGGTCTGCCGTACATAGCGTAATGCTCTGCGCCCTTCATCTCCGGGAAATATTCCTCCCAGAACGTCGTTGCGCCGAGGTTGACCATCCCGCCCCAATAGCTGTGGAGCATATCCGTCACATAATCAAACTGACCGATTTCGCACATTGCGTCAAGCTCGAAAAACTCGAAATACGGAGTCGTTATCGGCGGAATTTCCTTGTTCTTTATGACGTTATCAATAATGAGCCCGCGCTTTTCCGCGTCCGCTATGCCGAAAAGCAACGCAAAAATGTTTGCGTGACGGTTGACCTTGCGGTTCCCGCTCTGATAGCTGTCTATATATGCTTTTTTCTCGTCATCCCAGAAGTATTTATCAATGTTTTCCTTAAGTTCCGCCGCCTTTCTGCGGTATTCCGAGCCGTCCTCGCCTAGGACTCCAAGTATCTCCGCATAAGCTTCGTATGAGCGGCAGAGGAGCATCTGCTCAGCGGAGATTATCTCCGTTTTCTCAAGGCGCTTTGACCAATCGACGAATGTCCAGTCGCCCTTTCCTGTGTAACCGCCGATAAAGCCGTGTTCGGAGAGTCTGCTTTCAACAAGCTCCCACATATCCGGTATCTTCTTTGCCACGCGACGTACAAACTCAATGTCGCCCGTGTGGAAATAGTATTCCCATATTGCGATTATCCAATAGAACGTATAATCGACTATCGTGTTTATGTGCTGCGCCATTTTGCCGTCGCCGCGAAGCATAAGCGTCGTTCTGCGGACAAGGTCAAGGTCGCAGGCGTAATAATAGTTTACAAAATAGCTCTGATAAGCGTCGCCCGACCATACCCAGCGGTCACGCTTGATTCCGTCAAAAAAGGCTTCTCTGCTGTTAAGCTCCAGCGTGTATGCGCTGATATTCCATATCTTGTTTACAAGCTCGTCGTCGCAGGAGAATTTTCCTCTCGGATTCATCGGCAGATATTCGTAATCGTAATAAACGGAAAAATCCTTGCAGTCATCCTTTATATAAACGTATCTGCAGGCGCGGCTGCGAAGTCGCATTTCTTTTCCCGAAAGGATGACCGTGTCGATTATCTCCGAATGTTCCGTATCGAGCGCTTCCTCGCGCGATTCGCCGTAGGCTATGAAAACGCTCTTCCCCCCGGACTTTATATCGGAGAAAACGAGCTTGCCCATCAGCTCCCTGCCGAAGTCAAAAAGCACGCCGCCGTCTGTATTTTCCGTTTTGACAGGCGCAAGCCGCTTATATGAAAACTTGAAAATTTCCGGGTTGTCGTCCGGGCTGTCATACATATCGTTTGTGCCGGCAGGCTCATCTCCCAAGCCGAACGACGCAAGCTGCCAGTCCTCGCCCGAAGCAAAATGCTTTCCTTCGCACCATATCGCAGGCAAGCCGCCGTCTTTGAAAGCAGAAAGCTTTATGAAATTTCTTCCCGGAGCCAGAGTAATTTTTGCGGGCGCAAGATAACGCACGCCGTTTACTACTATTTCAAGCACGCTGCCGTCGTTTGCCTTTGCAAAGAACTCCTCGCTCTCCTCAAGCTCGACTATCTTATAAAGCCTGACGTTTCTGTGCGGAGCGTCAACTCTCCACATCGGCGAATAATATTTTCCGTGCATTTCTCTTCTGTTGTGCACGAGCATTGCGTGATAAAGCTCGAAATCATCGGGATACCACATCCATTTTGCCATATAAATCTTCCTCCGCATAGGTTTTTCTTCTGGACTATCATACCGCAAGACGGGCTTTTTGTCAATACAAAAACCGCTTTTCCGTGTTGACACTTTCTCTCCCCCGTGATATACTTTCCTTGCAAATATATTTCCCGAAAGGATTGTACCATGCAGGATTATAAATTCAGAAAAGCCGTCCCCGTCTGGGCGGAGGGCAGAGAAAAGGAAATGAACGTCTGGCTCGCCTTTACGGCGAAGGTCGACGGAGGGAAAAACACGGTTCTCGCCGTGACGGGCTCCTCGGCTTACAGCATCCGAATAAACGGCGAGTTTTTCGCCTTCGGCCCCGCCCGCTGTGCGCACGGGTTTTACCGCGTTGACGAGCTCGATATAACAGATGCGCTTCCGGCAGGCGAAAACGAGGTGACGATAACCGTCGCAGGTTATAACTGCAACGGCTTTTACCATATAGACCAGCCGTCATTCTTCTGCGGCGAGCTGATGTCCGGAGAAGAGGTCGTCGCCGCAAGCGGATATGACGGATTTTCCTGCCGCGAGGTCTCCGAGCACGAGCAAAAAGCGGAAAGATACAGCTATCAGCGGACTTTCGTCGAGGTTTACAACATCGGCGCGGAGGAAAAGCCGTCGCCGAAAATTGTCCGCACAGAGGAGAAAAAGTTCATCCGCCGCGACTGCTCATATACCAATTATGACAGAATCCCCGCCGAAAGCATAGCCTTCCGCGGCACGTTTACGGTCGGTGACCACAAAAGCGTCCTCCGCTATCCGAGACAGATAGGCTATCCGTATTTTTCATACAAGATATACCCGCTTTCCGAAGTCAGAACAGACCTTCACCTCCTTGCGAGAAACATCGATACGGAGAGCGTCTCCCCCTGCAAAGAAAATCCCGAGGGAGCGAAGATAAACAGCGGCGAATTTGCGATATATCATATGTCGCCCGAAATATCGGGAATGTTCTCTCTTGACGTGACAGCCGATGAGGACACGGAGCTGCTCCTTATGTTTGACGAGGTTATGCGCGACGGAAACCGCCTTGATTATCGTCGCTTCGGCGCAACGGGCGCCCTGCTCTGGCGTTTGCCGGCGGGAAGTCATTCTCTTGAGAGCTTTGAGCCGTATTCCGCGTCCTATACAGGGCTTTATGTCCTCCGCGGGAAGGCAACGGTAAACCGCGTAAAGATGATATATTTCGGCGCCGACAAGCCGGACGTCCGTCTGAAAAGCCCCGATTCCGACCTTGAAAAGATTTTCAAAGCCGCAGTCGAAACGTACCGTCAGAATACGTTCACTCTCTATATGGACTGCCCGTCACGCGAGAGAGCGGGCTGGCTCTGCGACAGTTTCTTTACAGGTCGCGTTGAAAAGTCGCTTACGGGAAAGAGCGAAATCGAACACAACTTCCTTGAAAATTTCCTTCTTCCGGAGTCCTTTGACTGTATTCCGGACGGAATGCTTCCTATGTGTTACCCCGCCGACCATTACAACGGCACCTTCATCCCGAACTGGGCGATGTTCTATGTGATCGAGCTTGAAGAATATCTCGGCAGAACGGGCGACAGAGCGCTTGTCGACTTTGCAAAGGAAAAAATAAATAAGCTCCTGCGGTATTTTGAAAAATTCGAAAACGAATATTCCCTTCTCGAAGATCTTGACGGCTGGGTGTTCGTCGAATGGTCAAAGTCGAACGAGCTGATAAAAAACGTCAACTTCCCGACAAATATGCTCTATGCAATGACGCTCCGCTCGGTCGACCGTCTTTACGGCGACAGAAGCGCAGGCAAAAAAGCGGATAAAATCGAAAAGGTGATAAACGAGCTTTCGCCCATCGGCAATTTCTATTGTGACAACGCCCTCCGCGGCGATGACGGACGGCTTCATCTTTCGGGAAAAATTACGGAAACCTGTCAGTATTACGCGTTCTTCTGCGGTATTGCAACCCCCGAAAAGAATCCGGAGCTCTGGAAAGCGCTTCTTTATGACTTCGGCCCGCAGCGTGTGCCGAGAGACAAGTGGCCGAACCTCCGTCCGGACGCAAAATATCAGAACGTCTACCCTTCAAACGCTTTCATCGGCGATTATCTCCGTCTTGAGCTCCTCTTCCGCTACGGCGAACACGAAAAGCTCATCGAAAACATAAAGGGATATTTCCTTGATATGGCTCGCACGACAGGCACCCTCTGGGAAAGCGAATCCGCCGCCGGCAGCTGCAATCACGGCTTTGCCTCTCACGTTATTTACTGGCTCGACAAAATGGGGCTGACGGAATAACCTCCGGGCTTGCCGCGAGCCGCATATAAAACAGACCGAAACGGTCGCAAAACACAAATCTCCGCTCCGGCGGAGATTTTTTGTGCAATTTTTATTCATTTTCCTTGCATATTCATGTATATTATGATATAATAAATAAAATAATTCTGTGGGGGCGGCGGATATGCGCGCGGATGTTTTTCTTTTCAGAGTCGGGATGGCAAAGAGCCGCAGTCATGCGCAGGCTCTCATTTCGGGCGGAGTGCTCATCGACGGGAAAAAGGTTGAAAAGCCGTCGACCGATATCCCCGATGACACCGCAAAAGAAGCTGTCACCATTCTTTTCCCCTCCGAATACGTCGGCAGGGGCGGGATAAAGCTGCGCCACGCGCTGAAAATGTTCGGCATTGACGCAGGCGGGCTAATCGCCGTCGACCTCGGCGCGTCGACGGGCGGGTTTACGGATTGCCTGCTTCAAAGCGGCGCAAAAAAGGTCTATGCCGTCGACGTCGGGCACGGTCAGCTCGATTCCTCGCTGGTCTCGGACAGGCGCGTCGTAAACATGGAAGGAACAAACGCAAGAACACTGACAGAAAGCTCCTTTCCCGACGGAATCGACCTTGTCACAAGCGACCTTTCCTTCATCTCCCAGACGCTCGTCTTCCCCGCGGTCTCGGACATTCTTTCCGGCGGCGGGATGTTTGTTTCGCTAATAAAGCCGCAGTTTGAAGCCGGCAAGGGCAACATCGGCAAGGGCGGGATAGTCAGGGACAGAAAAGTCCACTGCGAAGTGATTGAAAACGTTTTCGCCGCGGCAAGGGCGCACGGACTTGAGCCGCGTATGCTTGCGCCGTCCGCAATCGAAGGCGGCGACGGAAACAGAGAATATATCGCGCTTTTCGTCAAGGACGCGGAGCGCATGGAAATAACCGAAAAACAGATTTCTGACATTGTAAATTCCAAGGACTGTGAGGTAGTCATAAAATGAACGAAGCAAAGCGAGTCGCGGTGTTCACGAACAACAAGCGCGACCCCGATTATTCATATCTCAGAAAAACCGTATATACTCTCCTCGCGGCGGGTGCGGAGGTGCTTGCCGACATGCGTTACCGCAGCTGTCTGGGAGAATCGCGCGACGGCGTCAAACTCTGCTCATATACGGAAGAAATGCTTGCGGGCGCAGATGTTGCCGTCGTGCTCGGAGGCGATGGGTCGATACTTGAAATATGCGAAAAAACCGCGGCGCACAATCTTCCGGTGTTCGGGATAAATTTAGGGCACCTCGGCTATCTTACGACGATCGAAAAGGACGATATTTCAAAGCTCTCGGAGCTTGTCCGCGGCAATTACACGGTCGACGAAAGAATGATGATAGACGTGCGCATAATCGATAAAAACGTTCTTCACGAGCTCCGCGCCTTGAATGACGTTGTCATTGCAAGCGGAACGCGGGCAAGAATCGGATGTTTTTCCGTCAAGTGCGATAAAAACCGCGCGATAGGAATAAAGGGCGACGGCGTCGTTATTGCGACGCCAACAGGCTCGACGGCATATTCCCTTTCCGCAGGCGGGCCCGTGATCGATACGCGTGCGGAGCTGTTCTGCATAACCCCGATCGCGCCCCATTCGCTTGCGTCAAGACCGATTGTCGTGACGGCGGACTCCGTCATAACGGCTTCCGGTTACACGCTCGCCCCGCAGGCGGATATATACATCGCCGCGGACGGAAGAAAGGGCGTCTCCGTTTCGGAGCATGCGATGGTTGAAATAAAGCGGTCGCCGCTGAAAACGCGTCTCTGCCGGATAGGCGACGACGGATTTTTCGATATACTGACAAAGAAAATGTACGGCATATAAGAAAGGATAAAGATCAAATGAAAAGCATGCGTCACACAGCGATACTCAAAATCATTTCCGAGCAGGCGATTGAAACGCAGGACGACCTCATTACAAAGCTGAAGGAAAGCGGGTTCGACGTCACCCAGGCGACAGTCTCGCGCGATATAAAGCAGCTCGGGCTTGTGAAAACCTCCGATGACGGCGGCAAATACCGCTATTGCGCTCCGCGCCCATCATCCGGAACGGATTCCAAATTCAAAAACATACTGACGGAAGCCGTCGTTTCCGCAGAAAATGCGGAAAACATGATCGTCGTAAAGACCTATTCGGGAATGGCAAACGCAGCGGCGGCTGCAATCGACGCTCTCGCAGCGGACAGAATTCTCGGCAGTATCGCCGGCGACGACACGATACTCATTGTCACAAGAAACGACAGTGACGCAGAAGAGTTCGCCGCACTTCTCAAGGACGTTATCGGGCTTGCATAAAAAATCTTTTCAAAGGAGGAGCATGATATGCTGAAAGAGCTGTATATAAAAAACGTGGCTATAATCAAGGAACAGCGTCTCTCCTTTGACAGAGGCTTCACAGTCCTTACGGGCGAGACCGGCGCGGGAAAATCGATAATAATTGAGTCCGTCGGGCTGATATGCGGCGCAAGAGCGTCAAAGGAAAGCATACGCTCCGGCGAGGAAAAAGCAAGCGTTACGGCGCTCTTTTCGGACATACCCGCGCACACCGCAAAGGCGCTTTCCGATATGGGCTTTGACTGCGACGGCGGAGAGCTTGTCCTTTCGAGAGATGTGACGGCGGGCGGCGGAAGCGCAAGAATCGGCGGCAGACCCGTTTCGGTCTCCCAGCTTCGCGACGCCGCAATGCTCCTTGTCAACATCCACGGTCAGCATGCAAGCCAGGCTCTGCTCTGCGAGGAAAACCACCTCGGCTATCTCGACGCCTTTTCGGACGTTGAAAAGGAGCTTTCGGAATATTCCGTTCTCTATAAAACCGCAACGGAGCTGAAGTCAAAGCTCGTTTCCCTTACGCACGACGAGCGCGAAAAACAGCGCAGAATCGAAATGCTGAAATTCCAGATAGACGAGATAAAATCCGCAAACGTCAAAAGCGGCGAAGAGGAAGAGCTCGAAGCGCTGAAAGTAAAAATCAAAAACGCAGAAAAGATAAGCAAATATTCAAAGCTGATAATCAAAGCGCTTTACCGCAGCGAAAAAACAATCCCCGCAGCCGACCTTGCTTCAAAGGCGGCGGAGGCAATCGGCGAGCTTTCGGACATCATCCCGAAGGCGCAGGAATATATCGAATATCTGACAGACTTTTCGTACCGTTGCGAGGACATAGCGGAGACTGTCCGCAAGGAGTGCGACACGGGGGTCAAAAATCCCGATGAAGCGCTGGACAGAATCGAAGAAAGACTTGATACTCTTCGCCGTCTAAAACGCAAATACGGAGCGTCGACCGAGGAAATTCTGAAGTTCAGAGCGGAGGCGGAAAAGGAGCTTTCCGAAATAGAATCATCGGACGAGCGCGCCGAGGAGATAAAGGACGAGCTTACGAAAATCCGTCGCGAAATGACATCGCTTGCGTCGGCAATAAGCGAAAAGCGAAAAGCCGCGGCAAAGCTGCTGAACGAAAAAATGGTCTCCGAGCTTGCATATCTTGAAATGGCAAAGGTTCGCTTCGACGCGGAAATAACCCCTTCGCAGGTCTATCTGCCGACGGGAACGGACAACGTCCGCTTTCTCATTTCGGCAAACGCGGGAGAGCCCCTCGCCCCGCTTTCGAAAATTGCGTCCGGCGGCGAGCTTTCAAGAACAATGCTTGCCCTGAAATGCGCCCTTGCCGACAAGGAAATGACCCCGACGCTCATTTTTGACGAGGTCGATACGGGCATTTCCGGCAAAACTTCGTATAAAATCGGCAAGAAGCTGCGCGACTGCTCAAAGACCGCGCAGGTCATCTGCGTGACGCATTCCCCGCAGATAGCGTCGCAGGCAGATATGCACATAAAAATCGCAAAGCGCGAGGAGGACGGCAGAACCGTCACCTCTTCGACCGTTCTCGACCGCGACGGCAGGATAAACGAGCTTGCAAGGATAATCGGCGGAGAAAAAATAACCGAAAAAACATTGACAGCCGCCGCAGAAATGCTCGATTCTGCGAAAAATAAGGCTTGACAAGCCGCGCGGCAGGTGTTATAATACAGTCAAATCAGCTATGACGAAGAAAAGTAAGGCTGTTTTTCCGTGCAGAGAGCCGCCGTTTGGTGCGAGGCGGTCGGAAATCATCCCGAAAATACACTTCCGAGCCGCACACCGAAAGGTTTTCCGAGTAGGCTGTGACGGGTGCGCCCGTTAAAGCGCAGGGGTTTTATATGAAACCCGCAAAGGTTCATTCCGCGAGGAATGGACGAATTGAGGTGGTAACACGGAACTTCCGTCCTCTGCAAATGCAGGGGACGTTTTTTTGTCCCCAAATAAACAAAAAAGGAGAAAAGAAAATGCAGATCTATGAAGAATTACAGGTGCGCGGACTCATCGCGCAGGTCACGGACGAGCCCGAAATACGCGACCTTATCAACCGCGGCGGAGCAAAGTTTTATATAGGCTTCGACCCCACGGCGGACAGCCTGCACGTCGGACATTTTATGGCGCTCTGTCTTATGAAGCGCCTCCAGATGGCAGGAAACAGACCCGTCGTTCTCATCGGCGGCGGAACAGGATACATCGGCGACCCCTCCGGTCGTTCGGATATGCGCTCAATGATGACCCCCGAAACAATTCAGCACAACTGCGACTGCTTCAAAAAGCAGATGGAACGCTTCATCGAATTCGGAGACGACAAGGCGATAATGGTAAACAACGCCGACTGGCTCCTCAAGCTCAATTATATTGAGTTGCTTCGCGACGTCGGGGCTTGCTTCTCCGTAAACAATATGCTCCGTGCCGAGTGCTATAAGCAGAGAATGGAGCGCGGTCTTTCGTTCCTCGAATTCAACTATATGATAATGCAGTCATACGACTTCTATTACCTCCACGAGCATTACGGCTGCAATATGCAGTTCGGCGGAGACGATCAGTGGTCAAATATGCTCTTCGGAACAGACCTTATCCGCAAAAAGACGGGCAAGGACGCGTATGCGCTCACGATAACCCTGCTTATGAACAGCGAGGGCAAGAAAATGGGCAAAACGGCAAAGGGCGCCGTCTGGCTCGACCCGAACAAGACTTCCCCGTTCGAGTTCTATCAGTACTGGAGAAACATTGATGACGCGGACGTTATGAAATGTATCAAAATGCTGACGTTCATCCCGATTGAAGAAATCGCGGAAATGGAAAAATGGGACGACAGCCGCATAAACGAAAAGAAGGAAATCCTCGCATATGAGCTGACCTCCCTCGTTCACGGCGAAGAGGAAGCAAAGAAGGCGCAGACTTCCGCGCGCGCTCTCTTCTCCGGCGCAGGCGACATTGAAAACATGCCGACAACAGCCCTCTCCGATGAAGACTTCACAGACGGCGGGATTGGCATTCTCGATCTTCTTCTCAAGGGCAAGATGGCTCCCTCCAGAAGCGAAGCAAAACGTCTCGTTATGCAGGGCGGCGTGCTCATCGGCGACGAAAAGGTTGAGAGCTTCTCCCTCACCCTGCCGAAAGAAAAATTCTCCGGAGACGGAGTCATCGTCAAAAAAGGCAAGAAGATTTTCCACCGTTTCACGGTATAAAAACAGCAAAAAAGCACCCTTTGCGGGTGCTTTTTTTCATCTTACAAACGATTTGTCGACATGAACCGTCGCATAATAATTTTCGTCCAGCGTTTTGACCATGCGCTCAATATCGCGCCGTATCTCAGCTTCCGGACGTTTGACCTCATAGGGCACGACTATATCGAAAATAACGTTCGTATGCGTCGGGCCGGTGACCATGCGGAAATCGTGGATTGTAACTCTTTCGTCGATTATCTTCACAAGCTCGGCGATTTTTTCTCTTGCCTCCATTGTAATCTTATCGTCCGTTTCGATCGGATCCATGTGGATGACGGCGTCACAGCCGAGCTTTGCCGAAAGCTCTTTCTCGATATTGTCTATCGTATCGTGCGTTTTGAGCAGATCCTCATCGGCGGGAACCTCCGCATGAAGGGAGATCATCCGTCTGCCGGGGCCGTAATCGTGGACGATGAGATCGTGAAAGCCGAGAACTCCCTTGTGCGACATAACGGTTTCGCCTATCTCGTCGACAAACTCCTCCGTCGGAGGAACGCCGAGAAGCGGGTCTATCGTCTCCTTTGCGGCGCGCAGACCCGATATGAAAATGAAGAGCGCGACAGCTGCCCCGCAGATACCGTCAAGGTCAAAGCCCGTGAATTTCGTTATGAACATACATATTAGAACGACGGTCGTCGAAATGCAGTCGCTGAGGCTGTCCGTCGCAGTCGCTTTCATCGCGGGCGAGGAGATTTTCTTTCCGACTTTGCCGTTATAATAGCACATATAGAGCTTGACAAGCACTGAAGCTGCCAGAATTACAGCGGCAACCGCGCTGAATTCCGTTCCGCCCGGCGAAATAATCTTTTCGACAGAGCTCTTTCCGAGCTCAAAGCCCATAAGGATTATCAGCATTGAAACTATCAGCCCCGATATATATTCGATTCTTCCGTGACCGAACGGGTGCCCTTTATCGGGCTTTTGCCCCGCCATGCGGAAGCCTATAAGCGTTATGACGGACGAGCCCGCGTCAGAGAGGTTATTGAGAGCGTCGGCAACTATGGCAACCGAGCCGCTGATAAGTCCCGCCGTCAGCTTTCCGGCAAAAAGAAGTATATTCAGAACTATTCCGAGAGCACCGGAAAGAACCCCATATGCGCGGCGCACGGAGGGATTTTCAAGGTCATCTCTGTTCTTTATGAAAATTTTTGATAAAAGTCCGAACATGGTATCGTTTTCCCCGCAAAGCAATTTTGTTTAGCGACTATTCTATCATACTTTTTTATTTTTCGCAATAGCTTTGCGCCTTTTCTCTTGAAAAATTGTGTGTAATATGATATTATGTATTATGTAGAATTATGTGAAGCTACGGAAGGAGGGATATTTACGGAAAAGCTCGCACCGCTTATTATGTGCGCCGTCATCGCGCTTATCGCGTTCGGACTGATGAAACTTGCGCTTAAAATCAGCTCATCCGTCACAAAAAAGAAAATCCTTTCATATTCGCGTCCCTCTGTCGACGCCGCTTCCGCTTATCTTTGCGCCTGCTTCGGAGAAGGAAACGTCCTTTCCGGAGTATGGCTTCCCCGCCTCGACAGGCTCGGCAGAAAAATGTATTCGGAGGTCAGCGATATAATCGTTCTCCCGTCCGGAATATACATTGTCAACATCAGCGACAAGATGGGGAGAATATATTGCGAGGATGAATACCTCTGGCACAGAACCGTGCGAACCCGCTCGGGTGAGGTCAAAGAGGAGGACTTTGAAAGTCCCGTCATCCAGAACGAAAAATATTCGGAGTCTCTCTCGACTCTTCTGAAAAAAGAAAACCTTCCGGCTTATAAAATTACCTGCGTTACGATATTCACCTCCGAAAAGAACGTTTTCGAGGGCAAGCCCGACGACGTTTTCAATCTGACGGAAGGCGCGGAATTCATAAAATCACAGAAAAGCAAAAAGCCCCTGACAAAAAAGGAACGCGCGACAATAATCCGCGCAATACGTAATAATTCCCCAAAAGCGAGCCGTGCGCGCGCTTTTAACAGAAAAAACGGCGTCGGCTGACAGCCCTTCTCCGACCGATTTTTCATTTACGTTGTGCTATATTTGATTTACAGATTTTATGTAAATCGAAAGGACTCCGAAAATGAAAAAACGAATATCTCTTTCTCTGACTCTCGCTCTCTCCGTATTTGCCGTTGTGCTGTGTGCGGTTGCCGTGTTTTCCGGAGGGTCACACCCTCTGCCGACGGACTCCGAAGACAGTTATGCCTGCGACGCGATTGTTTTCGCCTGCAAAAGCGGCTATATGTCATGCAAAAGCTCGCCCGACGGCGAGGCGCTTTTCCTCCCGGACGAAACGGTCACAAGAGCCGAATTTGCCGCTGTGCTCGTCGAATATCTCGGCATAAATCCGGATAAATATTTCCGTTACGACGCGGGACTTTGCGACATCGGCGACACGCCGGACGAGCTCATTCCGTATGTCAGGACAGTCTGCGCTCTCGGGCTTATGGGAACTCTCCGCGATAACGGAAAAACATATTTTTTACCGCTTGAAAACGTCACAAGACAGGAAGCGGCGTATATTATCGGAGCGTTGACGGACACCGTCGCTTCAAACTCAAACGTCGACCGTTTTTCGGACATCGGCGATACATATCTGCCCTATATACAGAATGTAAAAACAGTCATTTCTCTCGAATATATGATAGGCTATCCGGACGGAACCTTCCGCCCCGAACGCGACATGACCCGCGCGGAGCTGGCGCTCACGCTTTACCGGATAAAGGAAAGCGGGAAAAAACTGAGATCTTAGGAGCATTATGAAAAAGGAAAACGAAAAATTTGCAGGTTCAAACATAATGGAAGGAATGGTGTCGATCCGCGCCGTGCTTTCCGCCGGAAACGGACGAAAAATCGAAGAGATTCTTTTCGACCGCGCGAAAGCGGAATCGAAAATGAAAGAAATATCATATCTTCGTCACAGAGGCGAGGAGCTCGGTTTTGCCGTCCGCGGGGTTGACAGTGCCGAAATAGATGAGCTCTGCATTGGAAATTCGCACGGCGGCATTATCGCCGTCTGCTCCGAAAGACCCCTTCCGGAGCTTACCGAAGCCGATATTTCGGGCGATTTCTGGGTTATGCTTGAAGGTATTGAAGACCCTTATAACTTCGGCTATTGCCTGCGGTCGCTTTATGCGGCGGGGGCAAGCGGGATAATCGTTCCGCCGAGAAACTGGATGAGTGCCGCGGGAGTCGTCTGCCGGGCGTCGGCGGGGGCTTCCGAGCTTTTCAGAATATTTGTTGCCGACAGCGCCGCCGCGGCAAAGCTCTTTCGCAGAAAGGGCTTTGCCGTCCTCGCCGCCGACAAGACAAAGGACGCCGTCTCAATTTATGACGCGGATATAAAGCGTCCGCTGCTGCTCATAGTCGGCGGCGAAAAGCGTGGAATCACGCAGGCGGCGCTGGCGGAATGTGATTCTGTGGTCTGCCTTGATTACGGCAGAGAATTCCCCGCCGCGCTTTCGGCAGCCTCGGCGGCATCGATCATTGCGTTTGAAATTTTCCGCAGAGGGAGAAAATAATGGACAAGCCCGAAAAAATAAACGATTCGCTCTCGCTTTTTTCCCTTGACGGCTCGCTTGACTTCGGAACGGACGCATATCTGCTCTCCGCATATATAAAAAAGGCGACGGATGGAAAATTTGCCGAGCTCGGCGCAGGAAACGGAGTTATCTCAATGCTCTGTGCCGCAAGAGGTAAGGCAAAACATATAACCGCTTTTGAGATTCAGCCCTCCCTTGCGGATATTGCGGCGAAAAATGTCGATTTCAATCGCCTTTCGGATAAGATAGAGGTTGTCTGCGGCGACGTAAGAAGCGCGGGCAAGGAATATAACGGCAAATTCGATACCGTATTTTCAAACCCACCATATCTCAGAACCGGCGCGGGACTCGAAAGCGAAAACGAATCCGCAAGAATCTGCCGGAGAGAGGTTACGGGCGGCATTGCGGATTTTTCCTCCGTAGCGTCAAGGCTTCTCCGCTTCGGCGGTAGCTTTGTCTGCGTTTACCGACCGGACAGGATGGCGGAGATGATATATTCAATGCGCAAAAACGGCATTGAACCGAAAAGAGTGACAGTCGTCTATCCGACAGAAAATCACGTTCCCTGCCTTGTCCTCTGTGAGGGCGTAAAGGGCGGAGGCGAAGGCGTATTCTTCACCCGGCCGCTGATGATTTATAAATCGAAGGTCAATATGTCGCAAAGCGGCTATACTGACGAAATGAACTATATATACACAAACGGAGACTTCAATGGATACTATAAAAAGCCCTGAAACACACGAAAAAAACGCCGTAATGAAAGGCACGCTCTACCTTGTCGGCACGCCTATCGGCAACCTTTCTGATCTTTCCGAAAGAGCGAAAAAGGTACTCTCCGAGGTTGACTTCATCGCCGCGGAGGACACGCGAGTTTCCGGCGCCATGCTTTCAAAATTCGGCATAAAAAAGCCGCTCTGCTCATATTACGAGCACAATAAAAAGCAAAAGGGCGAAGGCATTGCCGAAAGACTCGCCGCAGGCGAATCCTGCGCACTTGTGACAGACGCCGGTATGCCCGCAATAAGCGACCCCGGCGAGGATATTGTCCGTCTCTGCGCGGAAAGAGGAATACCCGTTTCCGTCATACCCGGGCCATGCGCCGCCGTGTCTGCGCTTGCCGTTTCCGGACTTTTTACGGGCAAGTTCGCTTTTGAAGGGTTCCTGCCGACAGCCTCCGGCGACAGGCGCGAGGCGATTGACGAAGTCAAAGCCGAAAAGCGCACGCTGATTTTCTATGAAGCGCCGCACAGGCTGACAAAGACTCTGGACGAGCTTCTCTCCGCCCTCGGAGACAGGAAAATCGCCCTCTGTCGCGAGCTTACGAAAATAAATGAAGAGGTCATCCGCACGACCCTTTCCGGCGCGGTTGACTATTATAAAACCGTCACGCCGAAGGGAGAATTCGTGCTTATAATCGAGGGCGCGCCGAAGGAAGAAGAAAATTCCCTTGCGAAGACTTTAACGATAGAAGAGCACGTCGAGCATTATATTTCCCTCGGAATGAGCAAAAGCGACGCTATGAAGGCAACTGCGCGTGACAGAGGCGTCGGAAAAAGCGAAATATATAATAAAATAATGCGGAAAGATTGAAAACCTCCGCAAAATGTAATATACTTTTGTTATCTCGGATGAAAAGGAGAACGGAATTGAAACTGAAATTGACGGGCGCAAGCGTGTTCGATACGGAAAAACGGGCGTTTGTAAAGCGCGACGTTTACGTGTCTGACGGCGTTATCTGCGGCGCCCTTTCGGAATATGAAAATATCGACTGTGCGGGAAAATTTATAGTCCCCGGCTATGTTGACGTCCATACGCACGGCTGCGGCGGAGTTGACATAATGGAGGCGGACGAAAAGGCGCTTGAAAAGCTCTCGCTGATATATGCAAGCCACGGCACAACGACCGTTTTCCCGACAGTTATGACAGCGGCTCTGCCGAAGATAAATTCGGCAATCTCAAATATAAAATCGACGGTGACGGGCGGCGCGCGCTTTGCCGGAGTCCATATCGAAGGGCCATACATCAGCGCAAAAAAGCCCGGCTGTCACGACGTTTCCCTGATCCGCAAGCCGGACGCAGGCGAAATGACAGCCCTTGCGGAGGAAATATATCCTCTCAAAACGCATTTTACAGTCGCTCCGGAAGAAGCTCCCGATGGGCTTATCCGGAAGCTCTCCGAAACGGCGACGATCGGCATAGGACATACAAACGCAACCGCCGAGGAATGTGAAAAGGCTCTCTCCGATGGCGCCGTCTCGTTTACGCACACCTTCAACGCAATGACCCCACTGACTCACAGAGGCACGGGAGCGGCGGGAGCGGCAATGGCGTCATCCGCTTATGCGGAACTCATCTGCGACGGACTGCACGTCTCACCCGAAGCCGTCCGCGCCCTCTATAAGGCAAAGAAATATGACGGCGACAGGCTCGTTCTGATAACCGATTCAATCCCGCAGGCGACTCTTCCCTTCGGAAATTACGAGATGAACGGCATACCGTTTACCCTCTCCGAAGGCGGCGCAAAGAAAGCGGACGGAACGATCGTCGGCAGCACTCTCACCCTTCACGACGCAATCAAAAATCTTATGCGCTTCTGCGATATCGCTTTTGAGGAAGCGCTGATATGCGCAACGAAAACGCCCGCAGAGATGACCGGAATCTACGGCGATTGCGGCTCGATTGAGATCGGAAAACGGGCGGATATGCTCGTGCTTGATAAAGAAAAAAATATTTCCTCCGTCATCATCGGCGGGAAAAAGATTATATAGGAGAAGGACAATGGAAAACAAAGGAAAATACTATATTACAACTGCGATAGCTTATGCTTCCCGCAAGCCGCACGTCGGCAATTCGTATGACCCCGTCCTTGCGGACGCCATCGCGCGCTATAAAAAGTCGCAGGGGTATGACGTTTTCTTCTGCACAGGCTCGGATGAGCACGGTCAGAAGATCGAAGATCTTGCAAACGCAAGCGGAATAGCTCC
>DHMB01000103.1:5661-5796 GCA_002405565.1 Clostridiales bacterium UBA4653 | reverse complement strand
GCGACTACGACGACAGATTTCCGTTCGTCCTCGCGACGTTCATAAATCAGAATTCGACGCTTGACAGTGTCGTGAAAAAGCAGCTCGGCATTGTCGGGGAGGACTGCCGTGCCGTGTGCGGAACCGATATTTTCG
>DHMB01000103.1:4947-5586 GCA_002405565.1 Clostridiales bacterium UBA4653 | reverse complement strand
ATGCCGTTTACTACGTCGCGTCAA
Source organism: Clostridiales bacterium UBA4653 (assembly GCA_002405565.1). Taxonomy (GTDB): domain Bacteria; phylum Bacillota; class Clostridia; order Oscillospirales; family CAG-272; genus CAG-841. The sequence continues at coordinate 5,562 of DHMB01000103.1, read as the reverse complement.
TGCTTATAACGGACGAGAACACGGAGCTTTCGGACAAATTTTTCGGGCTTTACGAGAAGGCAATGAATGATATGCACTCCGCACTGCCCCTCACGCACGGGCAGATAGAGGACGCCTACAAATGTTAAAGAATACCCGCTCTTGCCTGTGGCAAGAGCGGGTATTACGATTATAATTCCGATTTTTCTTTAAGATATTTTCCGATTTTTTCTTTTACGGACGCGAACTGCGTATCGACCGATGAAGGCGACGTTCCGCCGTAAGAATTTCTCTTCTTTACGCAGGTATCAAGCGAGATTTCGCCGTAAACGTCGTCGTCGAAAAGCTCGCTGTACTCGCGGTAAACCGAGAGCGGGAGCGTTTCAAGCACCTTTTCGTCGGCACTGCAACGCGCGACTATCTTTCCCGCTATCTTATACGCACTCCTGAACGGCATTCCCTTTTTTACAAGGTAATCGGCAAGGTCTGTCGCGTTTATGAAGCCCTCGCCCGCCGCTTTTTTCATGTTTTCGGGGTAGACCGTCATAGTTTTCACCATAGGAACCGTCACCGAAAGGCACGCGAGAACCGTATCGACAGCGTCGAAAAGGCTCTCCTTATCCTCCTGCATATCCT
>DHMB01000103.1:0-4883 GCA_002405565.1 Clostridiales bacterium UBA4653 | reverse complement strand
TCCTCCTGCATATCCTTATTGTAGGCGAGCGGTATTCCTTTGAGAACCGTGAGAAGCGCGACAAGATCGCCGTAAACTCTGCCCGTTTTTCCGCGCACAAGCTCCGCCATATCGGGGTTTTTCTTCTGCGGCATTATCGACGAGCCCGTCGTATAGAGGTCTGAAAGAGCGACAAAGCCGAACTCGCCCGACGACCAGAGTATTATCTCCTCCGAGAAGCGCGAGAGGTGCATCATCAGTATCGAAATCGCGCCGACAAGCTCGACGCAGAAATCTCTGTCCGAAACGCCGTCCATACTGTTCTCCGACACCGCGTCAAAGCCGAGAAGCTCCGCCTCAAAAAAGCGATCCGTCTCATAAGTCGTTCCTGCCAGCGCACACGAGCCGATGGGCGAAACGTTTGTGCGCTTTTTCGCGTCCGAAAGCCTGTCCGCGTCGCGCAGAAGCATCATCGTATATGCGAGCAGGTGGTGCGAAAAGAGCACCGGCTGTGCGCGCCTCAGGTGCGTATAGCCCGGCATTATCGCCGTCTTGTTCTCCTCCGCTTTTTCGCAAAGCGCGGATATGAGATCGTAAACGCCCGCGATTATTTCGTCGGTCTTTTTCATTGCGTAGAGGCGCGTATCAAGCGCAACCTGGTCGTTACGGCTGCGCGCGGTGTGCAGCTTTTTGCCGACCTCGCCTATGCGCGCCGTGAGCGTCGCTTCGACGAACATATGAATATCCTCGCTCGTCATATCTATCTCGGTCTTTCCGCTTTTTATGTCCGAGAGAAGCTCCGAAAGGCCGCCCGTAAGCGCCTCTGTCTCGTCCGCCGAAATTATCCCGCATTTGCCGAGCATTTTCGCGTGCGCTATGCTTCCTTTTATATCCTCTTCATACATTCGGCAGTCGATGTGCACGGACGAATTGAAATCGTCCGCCGTTTTGTCGGTAACGCCGCTCGTCCTGCCCGCCCACATTTTTTCGCTCATATTTATTCCTTATTTTTCTTCCGAATTTGCCTTATCTACCATCGCCTGAACCTTTATCGGCAGTCCGTAGAGGTTTATGAATCCGCCCGCGTCGGTCTGGTCGTAGTCGCTCTCGCCGAACGTCGCGATCTCCTCGCTGTAAAGCGAATATTTACTCTCGACGCCCGCTTTTATGATATTGCCCTTATAGAGTTTCAGCTTGACCTTGCCCGTGACCTTCTCCTGCGTCTTATCGACGAACGCGGAAAGTGCCTCGCGCAGAGGCGTGAACCACTGACCGTTATAGACAAGCTCGGCAAAGGTGATCGACAGTTTCTGCTTTTCGTGCATCGTGAGTTTATCAAGGCATATCGATTCGAGCGCCTCGTGCGCCTTATAGAGGATAGTTCCGCCGGGCGTCTCGTAAACGCCGCGGCACTTCATACCGACAAGGCGGTTTTCGACGATGTCGATTATGCCTATTCCGTTCTCGCCGCCGACCTTGTTAAGCGCGAGAATAATCTCCTTTGCGCTCATCTTCACGCCGTCAAGCGAGGTCGGTATGCCCTTTTCGAATTCAAGCTCGATATACGTCGGTTTATCGGGTGCGTCAATCGGCGAAACGCCCATTTCAAGGAAGCCCTTTTTCTCGTACTGCGGCTCGTTTGCGGTGTTTTCAAGGTCAAGTCCCTCGTGCGAAAGGTGCCAGAGGTTTTTATCCTTCGAATAGTTCGTTTCGCGGTTTATTTTAAGCGGAATATTATGCGCCTCGGCGTAATCTATCTCCTCCTCGCGCGATTTGATGTTCCACTCGCGCCAGGGTGCTATTATCGGCATATCGGGTGCGAAATGCTTTATCGCAAGTTCAAAACGCACCTGGTCGTTGCCCTTGCCCGTGCAGCCGTGGCAGATCGCGTCGGCGTTTTCTTTAAGCGCGATTTCGACAAGTCCTTTCGCAATGCAGGGACGCGCGTGCGACGTACCGAGCAGGTAGTCCTCATAGACCGCGCCCGCTTTCATCGTCGGGATTATGTAGTTATCGACGTAATCGTCCGTAAGGTCAAGGACGTACAGCTTCGACGCGCCCGTTTTGAGTGCCTTTTCTTCAAGTCCTTCAAGCTCGTCCGCCTGACCGACGTTTCCCGAAACAGCGATGACCTCGCAGTTATTGTAATTTTCCTTGAGCCACGGAATTATGATTGACGTATCAAGTCCGCCCGAATACGCCAGAACAACTTTTTTTATATCTTCTTTTTTCATATTTGCCTCCGCAAAGTAATTTCTGAATTTTTATGCACAAATGATATCACATTTCTGAATATTTGTCAAGACTTTTTGCATATTTATTCTGAAATTAAATATTTTCGTGCTTTTTATTCACAAAAAATACATTTTGACGCGAAGGTTTTATCAATTCTGACCCGAACTTTGAAAAAATGCCGCATTTTCCTTAAGTTTTTTTATAAATTTTCAAAAAAACATTTGACTTTTCACAGTTTTGTGATACAATAAATTGACAAATAAAAAAGACGGCTTGCGCCGTCGGAACGGAGAATATACTATGCCTTATGTAATTGATCCCGAAAAGTGCATCGGCTGCGGATCCTGCGCAGACAACTGCCCCGTATCCTGCATTTCCGAAAAAGACGGAAAATATGTTATCAATGCCGATGAGTGCATCGATTGCGGAACCTGCGCAGGCGTTTGCCCTGTTGAGGCTCCCGAACAGAACTGATTGGAATTCAATAAGTTAAAACCGTCGCGGCTCAGCGGCGGTTTTTGCTTTATATAACGTAATTATCCGCCGCGTCGCCCTGCGCAAGCGACGAAAGCGTTATCCCGCGGAAATATTCAAGCGTCAGCCTGTAATATTCCTTCCAGACAGGCAATGTCCGACATTCGGCGGCTCTGCCGCAACCGCTCTCCCCGCCTTCAAGACAGGCGACAGGCACAATATCTTCTCCCGCCGCAAGGAGCACGTCGAGCACGGTGCAGTCATCGGGGTCGACAGAAAGACGGTATCCTCCGCCCTTCCCGTGCGACCCTTCGACAAGCCCGCATTTCGTCAGCGCGGGCATAATTCTTTCCATATATTTTACGGAAAGACCCTGCCTGTCCGCAATTTCCTTCATCGGTGTATAGCCAGCTCCGCGGTGCTCCGCAAGGTCAACCATGACCCTCAGCGCGTATCTTCCTTTTGTCGTTATCATAAAATCATCCTTTATATTGATTTTCGCTGTTCTCTATGACCCCGCCGCCGAGGACGGTATCCCCGTCATAAAGCACAGCCGCCTGTCCCGGAGTAATCGCCCTTTGCGGCTCGTCAAAGACAATTCTCGCCCCGCTTTCCCCAATCGGCGTGACGGTTGCCCATTGCTCCGGTTGACGGTAACGTATCTTCACCTTGCACCTCAGCGGCTCCTTCGGCGCCTCGCCAGATATCCAGTTGAAATCGCAAACGGTCGCCTTGCGAGAGAAAAGCTCCTCCTCTTTTCCGAGAACTACGGTATTGCTCTCCGCGCAAATCCGGCAGACATATCTTTTTCCGGAGAGCGGTATTCCGAGTCCCTTGTGTTGACCGATTGTATAATGAATTATCCCGCTGTGCTCGCCGAGGACGTTTCCCTCCGTGTCAACAAAGTTGCCGCAGGGCGACTTTTTCCCGCTGTGAAGCTCGACGATTTTCGCATAGTCGCCGTCGGGGACAAAGCATATGTCCTGACTGTCCGGCTTTGCGGCATTGAAAAATCCGCTCTCCGCCGCAATTTTCCGCGTTTCGCTCTTTTCAAGGTTACCGAGAGGAAAAAGCGTTCTCGCAAGCTGGCTCTGCGTCATCGAATAAAGCACATAGCTCTGATCCTTTGAAGGGTCGACGGCTTTTTTCAGCACATACTTTTCGCCCTGACGTTCTATCCTCGCATAGTGCCCCGTTGCAATCTTTTCGCAACCGAGAATGTCCGCGCGGGAAAAGAGCTTATCGAATTTCATATACCTGTTGCAATCTATGCAGGGGTTCGGCGTTATGCCGTTTATATATGAAGACACGAATTTATCTATTATCTTTTCCCTGAAATCGTCCGCAAAATTGAAAACATAATGCTTCATACCGAGCTTATATGCAACGCTCTGCGCGTCGAAAACGTCGTCAAGAGAGCAACAGCTATGCTCGCGCACGACGTCTGCGTCCGCGTTTTCATACAGCTTCATCGTACAGCCTATGCAGGTGTTTCCTTCGTCGCAAAGGAGCTTCGCCGCGACGGAAGAATCAACTCCGCCGCTCATTGCAACAAGTATTTTCATATTTTCACTCCGAAATGTCCCAAAGGAAAACCTTTGGGACATTTTTGTTTACTTTAATCAGTCCGCAAAGAGCGGTGTGGAAAGGTATCTGTCGCCCGTATCCGGGAAAAGAACAACTATGTTTTTCCCTTCGTTTTCGGGGCGCTTTGCAAGCTCGATTGCCGCGGAAAGCGCCGCGCCGGACGAAATGCCGACAAGCACGCCCTCTTTTTTGCCGATCAGCTTACCGGTTGCGAAAGCGTCCTCGTTTGAAACGGGGATTATCTCGTCATAGACCTTCGTGTCAAGCACGTCGGGAACAAAGCCTGCGCCGATTCCCTGAATCTTATGCGCTCCGGCAACGCCCGTCGAAAGTACAGCCGAGGTTGCAGGCTCAACAGCGACGACCTTAACGTCGGGCTTTTTGGATTTGAGATATTCGCCGACGCCCGTTATCGTGCCGCCAGTGCCGACGCCTGCGACGAAAATGTCGACATTTCCGTCCGTGTCCTCATAAATTTCGGGGCCCGTGTGTTCAAAATGCGCCTTCGGGTTTGCCGGATTGACAAACTGACCGGGGATAAAGCTGTTCGGTATCTCTTCGGCAAGCTCGTTTGCCTTTGCGATAGCGCCCTTCATTCCCTTTGCGCC
>DHMB01000149.1:5475-12303 GCA_002405565.1 Clostridiales bacterium UBA4653 | reverse complement strand
TACGGACTTTGTTCTCAAGCCCTGCTCATGCGACGGCATAGAGGCTTGCAAGATCGCGCTTCTCAAAAAGAGCAAAAATGTTCTTGACGCAAACTTCATCGAAGGTATGGCGTGCATAGGCGGCTGTATCGGTGGCGCGGGATGTCTGACCCACGGCGAAAAGAACAAGGCTGAAGTTGATAAATACGGCATGGAAGCCTATGAAAAGAAGATAAGCGACGCAATTTCGGTTCTCAAATAAAAAGCGTAAAACATAAAAAATCCACTGCAATGCAGTGGATTTTTTGTTGTGTCAATCTTATTTGGACTGTGCAAGAAGCCAGTCAACAAGCCCCTCTTCGGCATAAGCATAGGGCCATACGTTATGACCTACGCCGTTATAGTATGTAGCCTTTATCTTCGTGCCACCGGAAGCCTTTATGGCATTTTCCATGTCTCTTGTTCCGCTTGCGGGAACTGTTGTATCGGAATTTCCGTGGAACGCCCAGATGGCCATGTCTTTAAGCGACTCGGCGGATGAAAGAATTCCCGCTCCGCAAAGAGGAATTGCGGCGGCGAAAAGATCCGGGTTTCTTGCAATGATTTCCCATGTTCCGTATCCGCCCATCGAAATACCGGAGACGTAAACACGATTCTTGTCGATCTTACCTTCTTCTATATAGTCGAGAAGGAGCTGCGTTGCCGCTTCAAGCGTTATAGTCGGATTTTCGGGAAGTTTGTCGCGTGTTCCCGTACCCCACTGATGATTGAGCCCGACCCAGTTATATTCGACAGGATCATTGCACTGAGGCGCGATTATGACGCAACTTCCGTTTGCAACAAGCTTATTGAGAAGCAGATTCGGGCCTCCGAGAACTCTTATCTGGTTAGTGTTGTTATTGCCGATTTCGCCGTATCCATGGAGAAAAAGGAGAACGGGATATTTTTCGGCGGAAGCGGAATCATAGCCCGCGGGAAGAAATACGCGATAAGGAAGAGTGACGCTCTTTCCTGTTTTTTCGCTCTTGTATTCATAGGTCATGAAGAGCATGTCGTCAATAGAAGCCGAAACGCTTGAACCGCTCATGTCAATTGCGTAGTCATAGATGTTGAGCTCGTCTATCGCACCGACATACTGACCGTCACTGCCGTTATATCCGATTGTAAACGGACAACCTGCGGATGAAGCGTCTATTGCGGGGAATTTTGCAACGAGTCTGTCATCGTAATAATATGAGATGGTGTTCTTTTCCGCGTCCTGAACAGCTACTGCATGGTGCCATTCCGTGCCGGCCTGTTCGCCGACGGGAGTATTGGAAAAGAGCGAGCCGGAAGTCGATGAAGTGATACCGAGGTTGAGCGCCTTGCCTGATGAGCTTATCCAGAAGCCGACGTATTTATATTTTCCTTCGCTCTGAACAAGTCCCTTCTGGATTACGCAGGGCCAGTTTCCGCCGGCGAATGTCTCGCTCCATTTGAACCATATATCTATCGTGAAGCTGTCTGTTTTGGAGAGCTTGAAAGCGTCAGAATCCGGAATTTCTATGTGCTGACCGACCGATTCGAGATATACGGCATTGCCGAAGCGTCCTTCAACGATTTTGAGGTCGTGGCTTGCGACAGCGTCGTGACCGTTTCCCGTGTCGTCTACGAATGTGAGTGAATCGGAAAGCTCATCGAATGTGATATGAGCAATCGGGCCTTTTTTAACAGGATCAACGACCGTTGTCGATGTTGTCGTTGTTGTGTCAGATGTTGTCGTCTGGGATGTCTGATCTGCCGATGTTGTGGTTGTTCCGTCCGTGGAAACAGAAGAATCTGTCGTCGTTCCGTCGTTTCCGCCCTTTGAGCAGCCGGCAACAAACAGCGCAAGCACCATAACGGCAAGAATAAGCGCAAAAATCTTTTTCATATGTACTCCGTTCTTACTTATAAAAAATTTGCTGTGAAAACAGCGTTTATTGTATGATATCACAAATTCAAAGGAAAAGCAAGTCAAATCGTCTATATTTAAGCGCAAAAATAGCCGACGGAAAACATTTTCCCGTCGGCTAAGGCATTATTTGTTTTTGACGACCGATATTTCGTCTATTCCGTAATGACGGAATAAGGCAACATGCCATTCTTTTATTGTTTCGCCTGACACCGCTATCGGTATCGCCGGTGGACAGCTGACCGCCGGTGCGGCGCAGACTCTTCCCTGCGAAAGCGACACGGGAACAGTTTCGCTCGGCGAAAATATCGCCTCACGAACCGTCATCGCCATCGAAGGCGCAGGTATATCGAACGTTTCCGGCTTGCGCGCCGGCAACTTATTTGCCCCAAGCGCACATATAAGCGAAAGCAATTCGCTTTCTTTTGTCTCACACGAGATCATAAGAACGACATATTCCTTATCGGCATATTCACATTCAAAACCCGCAGAACGCAAAAAATCCGCAAGCACCGTTCCGCTTTTTCCTTCGGGCGCAAGTATCGTAATTTTCATAGGCTCCGAAGGGATTATGTCCCATCCGTTCTCTGCAAGCGTCTGCTTTGCATTTTTTATCTGCTCCGCTTTCTCTCGGAGTTTGGCTTCAAACCCGTCGGACAGATACCTGTTACACAAGTCAAGGGATGAAAGTATCAGATAAGAAGGGCTTGTAGAGCCAAAAAGCGCCATTGCGTTTTTTGCGTTTTCGGAATAATATTCGGGAGCGGCTTTGCTTATATGCAGATAAGCTCCGCCTGTCAATGACGAAAGCGTTTTGTGCGCGGAGTCACAACACATATCGGCTCCGAGGTCGATCGGGTGCGACTTTTCGGGAAGAAAATGCAGATATGCGCCGTGCGCATTGTCGACTATAAGCCTTGTTCCATACCTGTGGCAGACATCCGCAATCTCTTTTATCGCAAGGCACCTGCCAAGGTAGTCGAGCGACGTCACATATACCGCTATCGGCGGATATTCTGCGTTTTTCAGCGCGTTTTCAACGTCGCAAGCGGTTATTTCGCAACTGCAAACGGAATCCGTTTTCCCTGATATCCAGAGAACGTCGACATCGCAAAGCGCAAGCGCATAGATAAATGTCTTATGCACGTTTCTTGCCGCAAGAACATATTTCCGGTGTTTCTCTGCGCTTTCCGTCGACGCAAGATATATCATTGCGCGGATGCATTGGCTCGATCCCTCCGTTGAATAAAGAGTTCTTGCCGTATTGAACAGTGCCGATGCGTTTCTCTCGCTTTCGGCAATTATTCCGTCTGCCGCATAAAGCTCGTCCGCGCCTTTTATTTCGGTAATATCAAATTGCTCGCAGCCGAGAAATGCGTTTCCTTTGTGACCCGGCATATGAAGTCTGACGCCACCGCCAGACGAATATTTTCGGACGAAATCGAATATCGGAGTATTCATATTTCAGCTTTCGCTCTCCGCATTTTCCGCGGCTTTGATCATTATCGCGCACTCGATTCTCTTCTTGAAAAGCTCGCAACCGGGCTTGTAAACGCCTCTTATCGAGCCGGACGCGTGGTATGCGTTTGCCGCACAGCCGCCGGAGCAATAGAGCTTTGCCCAACAGTCCTTACATTCCGGGCGGGCATACGCATTGCAACAGCGGAAATCGTCGCGCAGGGCGTCGTTTGTCACGCCGTTCCATATGTCTCCGAGCTTATACGATTCCTCGCCGACGAACTGATGACAGGGGTAAAGATCGCCCCAAGGCGTAACAGCCATATATTCCGTGCCGGATCCGCACCCTGATATACGTTTATAAATGCAGGGGCCCGCCGTAAGGTCTATCATATAGTGATAGAAGGTAAAGCCTCTGCCATATTTCTCTCTTTTGAGCATTTCCTTTGCGAGAATTTCGTATTGCTCTTTTACAATTTCAATATCTTCAGGCGTGAGCGCCATAGGATCGTTCGGAGCGCAAACAACAGGCTCCATACTGAGCTCCGTAAAACCGAGATCCGCCATATGGAAAACATCATTTGTAAAGTCGGGATTGCGATGTGTAAACGTTCCGCGCATATAGTAATTCTTGCCACCGCGTGACGCGACGAGCTTCTGAAACTTCGGCACAATCCTGTCATAACTGCCGTTTCCGGCGTAATCGACTCTCGTTGCGTCGTGGATTTCCTTGCGACCGTCAAGGCTGAGGACAACGTTGCTCATCTCTTTGTTTGCGAATTCTATGACGTCATCATCTATAAGCACGCCGTTTGTCGTCAGAGTGAAGCGGAAGTTCTTTCCGTGCTCTTTTTCGACGGAGCGGGCATATTCGACAATCTGCTTGACAACGTCCCAGTTCATCAGCGGCTCTCCGCCGAAAAAGTCGACTTCAAGGTTGCGTCTCTCCCCTGAATTTTCAATGAGAAAATCAATGGCGCGCTTGCCGACTTCAAAGCTCATAAGCGCTCTTTCGCCATGATACTTGCCCTGGCTTGCAAAGCAGTATGAGCAGTTGAGGTTGCAGGTGTGCGCAACGTGCAGGCAAAGCGCCTTTATAATGTTTCCGCTACGTTCCTTGAACGTCCCTGCCATATCCTCAAAGGTATCCGGCGTGAAGAGCTGACCGTCCTCTTTGAGCGCGGCTATATCGTCAATACAGGCGTTGACGTCTTCTTCCGTGACGTCTGCCCTGTCACTGTATTTTTCAAGCATATCACGGACTATCTCATCGCGCGACTTGTTTTCGTATTCCGCGATTATGTCATATGCAACGTCGTCAACGACGTGCACAGCGCCGGAACACGTATCAAGCACTATGTTATATCCGTTGAGTTTATATTGGTGTAACATTTCTGTTCCTCCGGTTTATCAGATACTTAAAAAGTGCCGTCCGGAAAGACGGCACTTTCTGTTAAAATTTCGCTCAGTTCTTCTTTTCGGAAGCTTTCTTGTTCTCGCAGGACTGATTCGCTACGCCGCAGCTTGTTTTGCAAGCGGACTGGCAGGACGTCTGGCATTCGCCGCAACCGCCGTTTTTAGCGCTCTTGCAGAGGTTTCTTGTCTTAAGTGTTGTAATTCTTTTCATGATATGTATCTCCGTTTCTTTGCAGATATAATTTACTTTAACATTGTATCACAATAATTTCCCCATGTCAACTGTTCTTTCGGGATTTTTTGTTTTTCGACGGCTTATTTCAGTATGTCGATGTCTCCCGTTTCGGTTCTGCGGTGATAATATTCGCTTATATCCGGATTTTCAAACTCTTCAAGCATAAGCTCAAACATCGGGGCAAGCCTGTAATTTCCGATATCCTCGCGCTTTATCCAGAAGTTCTCTCCCTCGTCGCTTGGCATAAGCTCGCCCTCAAATGTTTCCGTCGCGAAAAGAAAGCACACGCTTCTTGTGTCCTCCGAAAACCATTGCTTTATCCCGCACAGCCGTGGATGAGATATCGTCAGCCCCGTTTCTTCCTTCACTTCGCGCACAACAGAATCGACGATTGATTCATATTTTTCGACATGACCTCCGGGAAACGCTACCCCGCACCAGCTCTTGACTCTGTCCTGAACAAGAATATTGCCCTTCCCATCGCTTATCATGCACATGCTTGTAAGCTCGACTTTTTCAAATTTATCTTCCATAAACGCACCGTCACTTTCCGGTATCCTTTTTTCAAACATAAACATTATAATAAAAACACGAGGCGATGTCAATATTTTAAGCCGCTGAAATCAAAAGTCCCGGAGCCGGGATGGCTTCGGGACTTGATGACTATTTTATTTCTCCGTCGCCGCCCATGAGAGCTGTCATTTCCCTTATGCGTTCAAGCGGGAAAGGCGGCTCGCAAAGCGGTCTCATCGCAATGCTCATGAGCTTCATCGGGTTATCATCCGCTGCGACACGGTTTGAGCTGAGCGCTCCGCACCGCCTGCAACGATGAATGATTGCCCACTCTCCGTTTTTGCGCACCCATACGGCGATCGGCTCCATAATGCCTCCGCAGTCGCATTCTCTGTCTCCCGGCTCGTTATCCACGTGCAGACTGGAAAGACAGTTCGGACAATGATTGCGGTGATCTGTACCGGCGTTCCCCGGTGTAACAAGTCGTCCGCAGACCTTGCAGGTGAAGCTTTCGCCGCAAGGATGATTTTTATAATAGCCTTTTTCAAATGTTTTCCGTTTATTTTCACGGTTCATGATTTTTTCCTCCGAAAGAATGTAAATTATCAGTACATTCCGGGAGGAACGGCGAGTATTTTTGCCGACCTCCCGGTCAGATTACACTCTCCGATTCCAAAATAAAGTTTTTCAAAAAATTCTCCGTTTCGTTTGTAATTTTTATTTCAAAGCGGCGGAAATCAATCCGTCGGACTTTGTATTATTGAGTTTACAGCCGGTAATTGCCGACCATGCGTATTTTTATGAGTTCCCGAGCATTTTTGTCTTGTCAAATGACGCTTTCACGGCATTTATCGCACAGGCGCGGAAGGCTCCGTCTTCAAGCGCATGGACTCCCGCGATTGTCGACCCTCCGGGACTGCATACCGCGTCCTTGAGCTTTCCTGGGTGTTCTCCGCTTTCCATAACCATCTTTGCCGCTCCGACGAGCGTCTGCGCGGCGTATTCGATAGCTTTGTCGCGGGGGAGCCCACATTCGACGGCACCGTCCGCCAGCGCTTCAGCAAATATATAAACAAAAGCGGGCCCGCAACCGGAGACTGCGCTGCCGGCGTCTATCAGGGACTCTTTTATTTCATCCGTCACGCCCGATTTTTCAAGCAATTTTTCAAATGTCGATTTTTGCTCTGCAGATACATGCTCATTTGCGCACCAGAGAGTCATTCCCTCGCCGATGGAAACTGGCGTATTCGGCATTATTCTTATAATCGGACAGTCGAAGCCGAGATAAGACGAT
>DHMB01000149.1:0-5453 GCA_002405565.1 Clostridiales bacterium UBA4653 | reverse complement strand
CGATATCTTGTCCATGCTCACTCCCGCCGCCATTGTGACAAAAAGAAAATCGTTTCTCGACGAAAGAACGTCTTTTATCTCCTCAGTGACAGCGGAAATCACATTCGGCTTGACAGCCAGAAAAATAACGTCACACTCTGCGGCAACTGTTTTGTTATCCGTCGCAACGGCACCGATTTTTTCCGCAGCCGCTGCGGCTTTTTCAATTGTCCTGCTCGATATAAAAATTTCCGTTTCAAGCCCGCAAGCCTTTACGGCTTTTGCAAGCGCAAAGCCCATATTTCCCGCGCCGATAAATCCGACATTAAGCATTTTTCTTTCCCCCTTCGGTTCAGCGGACGTTTCCGTTGCCGTGAATTATATATTTGTACGTTGTAAGCTCCGAAAGTCCGAGCGGGCCTCTTGCGTGGAGCTTCTGGGTTGATATTCCCATCTCGCACCCAAGCCCGAATTCGCCACCGTCCGTAAACCTTGTGGAAGCGTTTACATAAACCGCCGCGCTGTCAACATTGGCAAGGAAAAAGTCAGCCGTTTCCTTGTTTTCCGTCACTATTGCGTCGCTGTGTGCCGTCGAATGTGCGGCTATGTGGTTTACGGCGTCACAAGCGGAATCCACAACCTTCACAGCCATGATATAATCAAGAAATTCCGTATCAAAGTCCGTTTCGGACGCGGCAGTCGCGTCTATTACGGAAAGCGCACGCCCGTCACAGCGGAGCTGAACAGGCACAAGACCGTTTGCCGCTCTGTCATCACAGAGCCTCTTTTTCAGAAGCGGAAGAAATTCTTTTGCAATGTCCTTGTGTACAAGGCATACCTCTGCGGCATTGCAGACCGAGGGACGGCTTGTTTTCGCGTTCTCAACTATATTCAAAGCCTTTTCAATATCCGCGTCCTTGTCGACATATATGTGGCAGATTCCCGTTCCAGTTTCAATGCAAGGGACAACGGCATTTTCAACACATGCCCTGATAAGTCCCGCGCCGCCTCTCGGAATGAGAAGGTCAACATAGCCCTTCGCCAGCATAAGCTCCTTTGCGCTCTCGCGCGTCGTGTCGTCCACTATCTGCACGGCGTCGGCGGGGAGTCCTGCTTTTGAAAGCCCTCTCCGCATGGCTTCCGTGATTGCCTTTGCGGAATTATATGCCTCCTTTCCGCCTCTGAGAATACATACGTTTCCGCTCTTTATCGCAAGCGAAGCGGCGTCAGAAGTAACGTTCGGACGGCTTTCGTAAATTATCGCAATAACACCCATGGGAACGGTGATTTTTTCGATAGTGAGCCCGTCTGCGCGGACGCGCTTTTCGGTAATTTTTCCGACAGGTGACGGCAACGCGGCGACATCAAGAATTCCTTTCGCCATGCCCTTTATGCGGCTTTCGTCAAGCGAAAGTCTGTCTATCATGACATCGCTAATCTTGCCTCTTGCGTTTTCGACGTCGATCCTGTTCTGCGCGAGAATTTCATTTCCGGACGCGATGAGCTCTTCCGCCATGAATTCAAGCGCGCGGTTTATATCGTCCGTGCTGAATTTTCTCAGCTCCGGAACGGTATTTTTTGCTCTTGTGAGTATTTCTTTTGTCTGCATACAGTTACACTTTCTTTGCGTGAAATCTTGTTCCTATCGGCGTTCCGTCGATTATATTGTAAAGGTCGTCGGGGCGGTCGCCGTGCATTATTATCATGTCGCAGCCTGCCTCTCCGGCGATTTTCGCCGCCTGGAGCTTCGTTGCCATTCCGCCTGTACCGCGTGCCGTTCCGGCTCCGCCTCCGAGCGACATAATGCTGTCGTCAAGCTCATAAACATCGCTGATCAGCTTTGCGTCGTCGTGAATATGAGGATCTTTGTCATAAAGACCGTCTATATCGGACATGAGCACAAGCAGATCCGCTTTGACGCTTTCCGCAACTATTGCGGCGAGCGTGTCATTGTCGCCGATTTTTATCTCATCCGTCGACACGGTGTCGTTTTCGTTTATAATCGGAAGAACGCGGAGCTTCAGCAGTCTTTCCATCGTGTCCTCGACCTTTTTGTGTCTGTCCGGAGTGCGGAGATCCTCTGCTGTGAGAAGTATCTGCGCGACAGTCTGATTATATTGCAAAAACAGCTTGTCATATGTATACATAAGCTCACATTGCCCGACGGCTGCCGCCGCCTGTTTACCGGCTATGTCATCCGGACGTTTTTCAAGGTTCAGTTTTCCGACGCCCATGGCGATTGCGCCTGAGGAAACAAGTATCACCTGATTTCCTGCATTTTTTATATCACTGAGGACTTTGACCAGCTTTTCTATCCTTCTTATATTGACACACCCAGTGACATGGGTGAGTGTTGAAGTCCCGACTTTTACTACAATTTTCATTCAGAAAAAACGCTCTTTTCAATAAAATTTTCTATGGATTATATCACAAACCGAAAATTTTTTCAATAGAAAATCGATTTATTTTATCGTGCGCGCAGTAATTTTTATCACTATATGCATAGATTACGCGCAAAATTGCAAAACTTCTTTGAATTTTTTGTTTTTGCATTGTAAATTGCAAAAATATCTGCTATTTTTCGCTTGACTTATTGCAAGGTTTAGGTTACAATAGACAGCGTGGAAATTTTTAATTTTTTGGAGGAAAACCACAATGTTCAAACATGAAAAAATAACAGAAAACCGCAAGCGCATGGGTCTTTCGCAGGAAAAGCTCAGCGAGCTTGTCGGCGTTTCGAGACAGGCTATTCAGAAATGGGAAAGCGGCACAGCGGTTCCCGATTTTGCCCATGTCGTTGCCATGGCAGATATCTTCGGAATAACCGTCGACAGCTTCGCAAGCGACACGGCGTGCGAGTCTTCCGCTCCCGTAAACGATTCTCCCGATTTCCCGAGCTGGGGCGGCTGGGAATCATACAGCAAAATGCTCCCCATTGAATACAAGCAGAGCATAGACGAGGGTAAGGACGTTTCAAAGTACGCTTCCCTCTTTGAGGCTGTTGCGGCAATGCCCGATACGCCCGCAAAGGACGAAATGGCAGACGTTCTTTACAGAATCGTCCGCGACGCAAAGCAGGTCGACAATTATAAATACACGGAGCCTTCCGATTACGAGCACATCTGCCGTCTCTGCTCCGAAAATCACGTAGAGCTCAAGATGCCCGCAGACGATGTTGTTCTTGACAAGGTTTATGGTGGCTGGCTCGGCAGAATATGCGGTTGCTATCTCGGCAAGCCCATCGAAGGCATCCTCACTCCCACTCTCAACGAGATTCTCAAGAGAACAAACAACTATCCCATCTCCCGCTATATTTCAAGAGAAGAGATAACGGAAGAGGTTATGAAGGATATTTCCTTCCCTATCGACAAGAGAGCGTACCCTTCCGATTTCGGAATGATGCCCGTCGACGATGACACAAACTATATTCTCATCGGCTATATCATTCTCAAGAAGTTCGGCAGAGACTTCACTGCAAACGACGTTATGAACGTATGGATAGAGCGTCAAAGCAAGAACGCATACTGCACGGCGGAGCGCGTTGCATACAGAAACTTTGTAAACGGTTTCCGTCCGCCCGTTTCCGCTATCTACAAAAACGCCTTCAGAGAATACATCGGCGCGCAGATTCGCGGCGACTTCTTTGGTTATGTAAACCCCTGCGACCCCAAGACGGCGGCTTCCATGGCGTTCCGTGACGCGTCTATATCTCACGTCAAAAACGGTATCTACGGCGAAATGTGGGTTTCCGCAATGATCGCAGCAGCGTTCGGCACAGACGATATGAAGGAGATCATCAGAACCGGTCTTGCATACGTTCCGAAGACATCGAGACTTTACGAGAGCGTAAGCGAGGTCATTTCTGATTACGAAAACGGCGTAACAATCGACGAAGTCTGGAAGAAGCTCCATGCAAGATGGAACGAGAGAAACAATTACGACTGGTGCCATACAATCTCAAACGCAGTCATAGTTGCGGCTTCTCTGCTTTACGGCGAAAAAGATTACGGCAAGACCGTCTGTCTCTCCGTAAGCGAAGGCTTTGACACCGACTGCAACGCGGCAACGGCAGGCTCGGTTCTCGGCGTTGCCCTCGGCGGAAGCAACATCCCCGAATACTGGGGCGGCAGAGTCAACGATACGCTTTGCGCTTCCATATTCGGTTTCGACAAAGTCTCCATAAAGGAAATGGCGCAGAAAACAATCGCCTTCTTCCCCGAAAAAACACAGCAGTAAGGAGTGAGTCATTTTGAAAATACTCAGTTTCGGTTCGCTTAATTGCGATTATGTTTACAGCACCGATCATTTCGTCGCTCCCGGAGAAACGATAAGCGCAATCAAGCGCGAGACCTTCTGCGGCGGAAAGGGACTCAATCAGTCGATTGCCCTTGCAAAAGCCGGCGCAAATGTCTATCACGCAGGTTGCGTCGGCAGTGACGGCGATATGCTCACGGACGCGCTTTCCGCGGCAGGCGTTGACATTCATCTTATAAGAAAGGTCGATGCACCGTCCGGTCATGCCATTATTGAGGTCGACCCGAGCGGGAAAAACCGCATTATAATTTACGGCGGCGCGAACAGGTGCATGACGGAGGAATATATCGATTCCGTTCTCTCCGAGTTTTCGGAAGGCGATTTCATCGTCCTTCAGAATGAGATAAACGACATAAACCTCATAATGAAAAAGGCAAAAGCAAAGAAGATGAAGGTCGTTCTCAACCCCTCTCCTATGGACGAGGCACTGAAAACAGTCGACACTTCCCTTGTTGACTATATGCTTTTGAACGAAACAGAAGGCTTTGATATGACGGGAAAGACAGATCCTGACGAAATCATATCAGAGCTTGAAAGAAAAGCCCCCGGAATAAGCACAGTGCTTACCCTCGGCGACAAAGGCGCGCGTTACAGCGGCAAGGACGGAAAACATTCCTTCGGAATTTTCCGCGTTCACGCTGTTGACACGACCGCCGCAGGCGACACATTCACGGGATTTTTCATCTCGTCAGTATCGTCCGGCAAGACCGCGGAAGAGGCGCTTCGCATAGCCTCTGCGGCTTCGGCAATCGCTGTCACAAGAAAAGGCGCTTCCCCTTCGATCCCCACGATGGACGAAGTTGCCGAATTCCTTAAAAACAACTGAAAATTCAAATAAAAAACTGCGTCCCGGCAAAACGAGACGCAGTTTTTTTATTCGCTGTAAACAAGCTCTTTCCCGTAGACGCGTTCATACACTTCTTTGCATACGCGCGCATTTTCGGCGAGCATACGCTCGGCTTCGATATGCGCCCTCACGTCGCCTCTGGGATATATCGGCGGCATTATATGAATTTCATAACGGATATTGTCCGGAAGCATATCAAATTCGGGATCCTTTGCATGAAGAGTCACAAAGCAAGGGACTATCGGCACGTTGTTTTTTGCGGCATAGTAATATGCGCCTAGCTTATACGGGCGCGGCTTCTGATAATTCCACC
>DHMB01000161.1 GCA_002405565.1 Clostridiales bacterium UBA4653 | reverse complement strand
CGCAATATGCAGGGCGACCGTTGTTTTACCGGATGATTCCGGCCCGAATATTTCAATGATTCTGCCGCGCGGCACACCGCCGATACCGAGGGCAAGGTCAAGCGTGAGCGACCCTGTCGGTATTGCTTCGACGTTCATGTGTGTGTTTTCGCCGAGCTTCATTATCGTGCCCTTGCCGAAATCCTTTTCAATCTGCGCAAGAGCCGTTGCCAATGCTTTTTTTCTGTCCTCCGCGCCTGCGGGAACGTTTGCTGTTTCTTTCTTTTTGGTTGCTTTCATTTCGGAAACCCTTTCTTAAAATAAAGTATTTTTATTCATTTTCGGGAGGGTTTTCTCCTTCTGCGGAAGCCTCATTGTTTTCTGACGCAGCGTCAGCCTCGGTTTCCGTATTTTCCTTTTCTTCTTCTTCTTTTTCTGATTTTGTTACAGCGAAGTTTACAATCTTCGCGCCGTCGTCAAGCCTCATGACTATAACGCCCGACGTGCCGCCGCTGCCGTATACCGGTATGCTTCCGACAGCCATCCGGATGATTGTTCCCTCGTTTGTGATTATCATTATATCGTCGTCATCGGAGACGGCGGCAATGCCGGCAAGCTCGCCCGTCTTTGCGGTCAGCTTATGGCATATAACGCCCATCGTGCCTCGGCTGTGCGCAGAGAAGCAACCGAAATCGTTTCTCTTTCCGAAGCCCTTTTCCGTGACGGTTATAAGCGTTTTTCCTTCTTCGACTACGCTGACGCCGACAACCTCGTCGCCCTCGCGGAGCTTGATACCGCGGACGCCTCTTGCCGTTCTTCCCATAACGCGCGCGTCGTTTTCGTCAAAGCGGACTGCCTTGCCCTGTCTTGTCGCGATGATAATGTCGCTGTTTCCCGCCGTTTTGTTTACGGAGAGAAGCTCATCGCCCTCGTCTAGGCTTATGGCAATCTTGCCGCCCTTGCGCTGATATTCGAAGTCCTTCGTCGAAGCGCGCTTGATGACGCCTTTCTTCGTTACCATAACGAAATACTGCTCGTCCTCAAAGCCTTCAAGGGAAACGATCGAAGTAACCTTTTCTCCCTCTGCAAGTTGCAGCACGTTTACAAGGTTTGTGCCCTTTGCCGTGCGTGACGCTTCGGGAATCTGATATGCTTTTTTCATATAGACCTTGCCGGCGGACGTAAACATAAGCAGGTAGCTGTGCGAATGGACAACCATAACGTCTCTTATCGCGTCCTCTTCCTTTGTCGTCATACCGACTATGCCCTTTCCGCCTCTGTTCTGTGCGGAATAGGTATCAACGGGGTTTCTCTTTATATAGCCGCCGTAGGTCATGGTTATCACGCAGTCGTGACGCTCGATGAGGTCTTCATCGTCTATATCGTCTATCGAATCCTGAATTTCCGTATAACGTTCGTCGCCGTATTTATCGCAGATGGCGGTAAGCTCGGCTTTGAGCGTCTCGCGGACTCTCTCCGGCTTTTCAAGAATATCCTTATAATCTGCAATCTTCGCTTCAAGCGCCTTGAATTCCTCCTCCAGCTTGAGACGGTCAAGTCCCTGGAGCTGTTTGAGTCTCATCTCAAGAATTGCGCTTGCCTGCGGGTCGCTTAGCGAGAAGCGAGCCATCAGGTTTTCCTTTGCGTCGTCATAGGAATTGCGGATTGTCTTTATGATCTCGTCGATATTTTCCTCCGCTATGAGAAGTCCGCGGAGAATATGCGCTCTTTCCTCTGCCTTGCGAAGGTCAAAGCGCGTCCTGCGAACGATGAGCTCCTCCTGGAATTTGAGATATTCCGTCAGGATGTGGCGCAGGGAAAGTATTTTCGGCTGGGTCTGATCGTCAACAAGGGCGAGCATATTTATCGCAAACGATGTCTGGAGAGACGTCAGCGTATAGAGGTGATTGAGAACCACCTGCGGGTTTGCGTCCTTCTTCGTCTCGATGACGATACGCATACCGTTTCTGTCCGTTTCGTCGCGGAGATCGGAAATGCCCTCGATTCTCTTGTCCTTTACGAGATCTGCGATCGAAGCGATCAGCATTCTCTTGTTCACCTGATACGGCAGCTCCGTTACGATAATTCTTTCTCTCTTATCCTTGCCGTATTCTTCAAAATGGCATCTGGCGCGGACGATAACTCTTCCTCTGCCGGTTTCATATGCCGCCCTTATGCCGCTTCTGCCCATAATTATTCCCCTTGTCGGGAAATCGGGGCCTTTTATGTGCTGCATAAGCTCGTCGAGCGTCGCTTCCGGGTTATCAAGCAGGCAGATTGCCGCCCCGATGACCTCGCGGAGGTTATGCGGGGGGATATTCGTCGCCATACCGACGGCAATACCGGACGAACCGTTTACAAGCAGGTTCGGAAATCTTGAGGGCAGAACCCTCGGTTCTTTTCTCGTTTCATCAAAGTTCGGAGACCAGTCAACCGTCTCCTTTTCAATATCCCGCAGCATTTCGTCCGACATACGGGACATTCTCGCCTCCGTATAACGGTATGCAGCCGGGGGGTCGCCGTCGATAGAGCCGAAGTTTCCGTGACCGTCGATAAGCGGGTATCTCATCGAGAAATCCTGCGCCAGACGGACGAGCGCGTCATAAACCGAAGCGTCGCCGTGCGGATGATATCTGCCGAGCACGTCGCCGACGGCTGTCGCGCATTTTCTGTATGGCTTGTCACGCGTCAGCCCGTCCTCATACATAGCGTACAGGATTCTTCTGTGAACAGGTTTGAGACCGTCACGAACATCCGGAAGCGCTCTTTCAACTATGACAGACATTGCATATTCTATAAAGGATTTCTGCATCTCCTTTACAAGCTCTGTATTGACTATGTGCTGCTCGGGATACATTATATCCTCGGTCTTATAATCTTTATGTGCCACTTAAGTTCGCCTCCTTATACGTCGATATTAACGGCATAGCGCGCGTTGACTTCTATAAATTCTTTTCTCGGCTCGACATCCTCTCCCATAAGAACGGAGAACGTCTCGTCCGCAAGCTGTGCGTCCTCGAGCTGAATACGACGGAGAGTTCTCGTTTCGGGGTTCATCGTCGTTTCCCAGAGCTCGTGCGGGTTCATCTCGCCGAGACCTTTGTATCTCGAAATATCAATTTTGACCTTCGGGTCGCCTCCGCGCATTTCGGCGGAGATAGCGTCGCGCTCCTCATCCGAATAAGCAACTCTCTGCGTTTTGCCCCTTGTCAGCTTATAAAGCGGCGGAACGGCGGAATAAACATAGCCCTGTTCGATAAGCGGGCGCATAAAGCGGAAGAAAAACGTCAGAAGAAGGGTTCTGATATGCGAACCGTCAACATCGGCATCCGCCATAATGATTATCTTGTGATAGCGCAGTTTTTCAATATCGAATTCGTTTCCGATACCCGCTCCGAGCGCAACTATGACGGGGTTCAGCTTGTCGTTGCCGTAAACCTTGTCCGCTCTTGCCTTTTCAACGTTCAGCATCTTACCCCAGAGAGGAAGAATTGCCTGGAAGCGGCTGTCACGACCCTGCGTTGCGGAGCCGCCTGCCGAGTCACCCTCGACGATATATATTTCTGTGAGCGAAGCGTCTCTTTCGTTGCAGTCGCGGAGCTTATCCGGCATCTGACCGGAATCGAGACCCGTCTTTCTTCTCGTCGCTTCTCTTGCCTTTCGTGCGGCTTCTCTCGCTCTTGAGGCGGCAAGCGCCTTTTCGACTATAACCTTGCCGACGGCGGGGTGCTCCTCCAGATATTCCGCGAGCTTGAGGGAAACGAGCTTATCAACAAAGGAGCGCATATCGGAGTTGCCGAGCTTTGCCTTTGTCTGCCCTTCAAACTGCGCCTCGCGGAGCTTGACGGAAATAACGGCGCATATGCCCTCTCTTATGTCCTCGCCCTTGAAGCTGCCGTCGCTTTCCTTTACGAGCTTTTTATCAACGGCGTACTTGTTCATAACTCTTGTCAGAGCCGACTTGAAGCCGTCCTCGTGCGTACCGCCCTCGATTGTGTGTATGTTGTTTGCAAAGGAGATCATTGTCTCCTCGTATTTATCGTTATACTGAATTGCAATTTCTGCCGTCTTGTCGTCCGCGTCCGCGCGCATATAGATAACGTCGTGCAGGACGTTTGCGTGCTTGAGCGAATTGAGGTGCGTGACGAAGCTCTTGATACCGCCCTCATAGAAGAGAACCTCCGTTCTCGGCTCTTCCTCTCTGTCGTCCGTTACGGTAATCGTTATGCCCGCGTTGAGGAACGCCTGCTCGCGCATACGATTGAGGATGACGTCAAAATCAAAGACGGTCGTCTCTCTGAAAATATCCCCGTCCGGCATAAAGCGGACGTAAAGCCCGTGGTCGGCTTTGTCACATTCGCCCGTGCAGGCGAAGGGACGGGCTATATTGCCCTTTTCAAAGCGCTCCGTATATATTTTCCCGTCGTGACGGTTTTCAACCTCCGTCCACTTTGAAAGCGCGTTTACAACGGACGCGCCGACGCCGTGAAGTCCGCCGGAGAATTTATATCCCTCTCCGCCGAATTTACCGCCCGCGTGAAGCACCGTAAATACGACTTCAAGCGTAGGCATGCCGGTCTGAGCGTTGATACCTGCGGGAATACCTCTTCCGTTATCGCGGACGGAAACGCTTCCGTCCTTATGAAACGTAACTTCGATATGCGTGCATATCCCCGCCATCGCCTCGTCTATGGAGTTGTCCACAAT